>PAAB01000027.1 GCA_002591705.1 Phycisphaerae bacterium | reverse complement strand
TCGAACCCTACACCCTGCTCTATTCGGGCAACATGGGGCTCTACTACGACTTCGACACGATGCTCAACGCCGCCACGCTGCTCAAGGGTGAGAACATCCGGTTCGTCTTCGTCGGCGGCGGCGGCGTCCGGAAGCGGATCGAGGAGGAGATCGAGCAGCGGCAACTGGACAACGCGTTGATGTTCCCGCACCAGCCGTTCGACACGCTCAACGATTCGATGAACTCCTGCGACGCCTCCTTCGTCACGATCGCCCACGGCATCGAAGGCATCAGCTTCCCCTCGAAGCTGTACACCTCCCTGGCCGTCGGCAAGGTGATCATCGCGATCTGCGAAGCCCACTCGTCGCTGCGGACCATCGTGGAGGAAAGCGGCTGCGGCGTCTGGGTCGAACTGGGCGACGCGGAGGGTCTGGCCCGGGTCATCCGCGAACTGGCCGCCGATCCCGAGCGTTCCCGAAGAATGGGGCAGGCGGCCCGCGATCTCTTCGAACGCGACTACACCCTGCAGGCGTGCGCACGGAAGTACGCCGTCGTCCTCGACGAAGCCCAGCGGTAGCCGGAAGACCGGTCCTCAGTCTCTGGAACGCCGCACGATCTCCGCCGGTGGCTGGTGCCATTGGGCGGACTGATCCCGGCCTCCCTCCAGGTACCAGGCGACCATGCGACGGAGTCCCTCGGCCAGCGAGATGTCGGGCGTGAAGCCGCGCTGCCTCGCCTTGTCCGCTTCGAACTTCGTCTGATCGACGAAGAGCTTGCGAACCCGGGCCGACGACACCGGAATGTTCTTTCCGGTCAATGCGATCATGAGATCGAATGGCTTGGCCATCGCCAACGCCATCCACAGCGGAATATGCAGGTACTTCGCACCCATCGCATCGGCGACCGTCCGACTGATCTCGGCGCTGTCCATGTCGGGCTTCTCGACCCAGTTGTAGACCGCGAACGGATCGTCGTCGCCCGCCCGCTCCCAGAGCCAGAGCGTGGCGGCCATGATGTTCTCGATGTAGGACAGGCTCTTGATGTTCGATGCCCGGCCGGCCTGGAAGAACTGCTTGCGGTCGATCTGCCGGATGAGGGAATACATGTTGGCGAAGTTGTAGGGACCGAAGGTGACGGTCGGACGAATGATCAGCGCCCGTCGGTCGTCGCCCTGCAGGGTCCACGCTTCGAACACCTTTTCACCCGCCAGCTTCGAGCGACCGTAGTGGCTCTCGGGCTCGGGGTGCGTCTCCTCCGACAGCGGCGGCGACGCCGAGCCGTAGACCGCGACGGTGGAATAGAAGCACACCCTGCGGACCCCCAGTTCATCCATCGCCTGGCACAGCACGGATGCCCCGTCCTTGTTGACCGCGAAGAAGGTCGACTCGGTGATGCCGAAGTCATGGTGGGCGGCCGCAAGATGCAGGACCGCGTCGCACCCGGCGAGGGCATCCCGCACCGCCTCGAGGTCGCGGACATCACCGTGCACGAAGCGTTCGTGCGGCAGATTCGAAGCCGGTTCGATGAGATCGAGGATCACCACCTCGACACCACGCTTGCGGTACTCGTGGCAGAACCACGATCCGATGAATCCGGAGCCTCCGGTGATGCAGATCCTCATTGGCAAACCTCCTGATTCCACCGCGTCCGGGTGGTCGGACTTGATTTCCACCTTAACGAGCCCCGCGACCGAAGGCATGATCACGCTGCAGGTTGATCGGATAAATGAACCAATGCGGGAATGAATACGGTACTTTTGGAATCAACCCGCGACGTCCACCGGTCCCGCGGGCTCGGAGTCGCCGGCGGTCGCACCGCGAAGAAGCTCGACCGCTTCCCGCCAGGCGTCACGCTGCTGGGTGAGAATGGTGATGGGGTCGTCGAGATCCTCCGCCGCGGAGGCGCTGGCCACCTGCTGCCAGAGCCAGGCGTGCAGCGACGACAGCTGATCCGCCAGCCGGCGATCCGACGACGCGTCGAGTTCGGTCATCAGGGCGATGAGGATGGATCGGCAATGGGATCCATGTTCGGCGATCGCCTCGAAGTCCCGTCCGGCATGGGCCGACCGGAGCGACTTCGCTGCCGTCAGTGCTCCCTCCAGCAGCATGAGACGACGTTGCGAAGGAGATGCCGTGGTGACGTCGGTGGTGCGATAGGTGGTGGCGTTGGGAAGCATGGTTCGGGTATCGGTCCATCGGATCGTTCCAATGCAACTCCGTGATCCTGCATCCGATAATGAGTTCAGATCATGGAGGACTGGAACGACAGCAGGGCCGAGTTCTGAGACTGCAGCGCCGACAGCGCACGTTCCATCGCGGCGAAGCGCTCGACCAGGATCACCCGTCGTGCCTCGATCCGGCGATCGATCAGTTCGATGCGTTCGTTGGCGAGTTCGATGCGTGACTGGAACCGCTCGCCGGCGATCCCCAGTGCACCTCCGTCGGTGTCGGTCAGGGCCGACACGAGTTCCTCGAAGCGCACGGCGAATCCCCGTTGGTCGCCGTCGTCACGAAGAAAGGCCGCCTCGACTCCGGCCGGATCCTCCTGCAGCGCCGCGTCCAACCGGTCCGCATCCAGTTCGAGCCGACCCGAGGATCCCATTCGCACCCCGAGTTCCCAGAGTCCGCTGTAGCCCTCGATGACCTGGTCATCCTGCAGACGCTGCAGGACCAGTGCGGACAGGGAGCGATCGACCCTGGCCACGGTCGAATCGCCCAGCAGTGCGCCGCGGGCACCGGTCTCGGCGTCGTAGGAATCGACGCTGCGAAGCAGCTCGACGACCTGGTTGTAGGCTTCCACGAACGATTCCACCGCATTCCGCGCCGAGGAGTCGTCACGGGAGATGGACAGGGTCACGGGATCCGACGAGACCGAGTGGAGGTCGATGACCAGGCCCTCGATGACGTCCGACAACGTGTTCCCCGAAGACCAGAGCAGCTGCCCCTCCGCCGGATCGTCACCGAGGACGACCCTTGCATCCTCGCCGCGAACCACGTCGTCGAACTGCATCACACCGCCGTCGGCGATCCGGCCGTCGATCCGGAAGACGCCTCCCGCCCCGATCCGGTCGCTCGACATGGCGAGGCGCCAGGCATCGGTCCCGGTTCCCGATTGAACGAGTGAACAGGCGATCGGAACGCCGGCATCGAGAATGGCCTGCTGCAGTTCCAGCAGCGTCGTGGACGAATCGACGGCGATCTCCTGTTCCCATCGTCCGTCGATCCACGCACCGCTTCCGTGCACTTCGGACGCCTCTCCGGTCAGGCGAAGATCCGAGGCGGCGCTGCCGCCCGCCGAATCGATGCGAAGCGTGAAATTGGAAGCGGTTTCGGATGCCGTCGACTCGATCAGCAGACCGTCGCCGTGGTCATTGATTCGCATGGAGACCGCAAGCCCCTTGGATTCCACCAGGGCCATGAGATCGGCGACGGTCCGCACGCTCGAGTCGACGTCGATGACGGCAGTCTGCCCGCTGGCGTCACGAATGGTGAACGAACCGTCTCCGACGCCCTGCCCTCCGTTGAGCGTGGACAGGAGACGGCTTTCGTCGATGTACCGGTGCTGCAGATTCGCGCCTTCGACCACACCGAGACGAATACCGAGCAGCCCCAGGGATTCGGCGAGTTCACCGACGAAGTTGAGATTGGATGAATCGTCCGCGATGACCCGGATGCCGTTGGCGGCATCGTTCAGTTCGAACCGGAACGTGTGATCATTCTCAACGGCCTGACGATTCAGATCGGCGATCAGCTGCCCCACGGACTCGATGCCCGGACCGATGGAGAAATTCGTGGTTTCGTTTGCAGCGTACCGAAACCTCATCTGGGCCTCGGGCGGAAGACCGTTCCCCCCGTTCAGATTGGAAATCAGCACCGAGTCGAGTCCCGCCAGGAGACGGTCGCCGACGACGATTCCATCGACTCCGTTCCCTTCCAGACCGAGATCACCGGCGGCATGGGAGTTGCCTCCGGTGGATTCGATGCGCAGCACACCGCTTCCTCCGGTCTGATCGACCACTTCGAGACGAAGACCATCGGCGTGCACCCTCGCCAGGACGGCGCCGTCGTTTGCGGCCCCCGTGGCATCCACCGCGGACGCAACGGCATCGAGCACGTCCTGAATGCACGTCGCATCGGCGGGCACGTCGACATTGAACACCCGCCCGTCCATGGCGGTGATACGCAGGTCCGGTGTCCCCTCCTCGATCAGCACGCCGTTGCCGTCGTCGATCCAGCGCAGCAGGGTGCCGCCGCCGAGGCGAACCACGGCGTCGCCTTCGAGCACCCCGTCGGATCCATCGGCGACGAGACCGAGATCCTGCGCGGTGGTTGCGTCATCAAGACTGGAGAACGAGATCGAACTTCCGTCCAGTGTCTCGACGCGCAGTGAGGTGTCGTCGATCGATACCTGCAGTCGCGCATCGACGGATTCGATGGCCGCGATGACATCCTGAATGCTGGTGATGCTGCGACAGTCGACGACGTGCGTCGATGCATCGGCGCCGGTACCGAGCACGAGTTCCATACGACCACGATCGATTCCGACGCCACCGTTGAGTTCATCGAGGCGCGTGGTCGGATTCAGTGTTCCGCCGAACTCGATCGAGAACGAATCCAGTCCGAGTGCCGCATCACGTGACGATGCGGCACCGACCAGCATCTGATGTCGAGTGGCGAGCGACTCCACGATGAACGACCAGTCCCCCGCCGGCGTACCGCTCGTGACGTTGGCCGACAGTACATCGACGTTGCTGCTGCCGACCTGCATGGCGCCGAAGGTCATGCTGGACGAAAGAAGCGAGGATGCGGACTGCAGACCGAGAAGACGGGCATTGAGTTCGAGCATCGAGGACTGTCGCGACTGCAGCGTGGCAATCTCCGATTGCCATCGGAGACGCCCACGCGATTCGCCGAGCAGCATCTGCTCGATCATCATCGCCGAGTCGAAGCCGCTGATGAGTCCAATGCCGGTTGAGAAACTGCCCATGCGTGGCATCCCCTGATCAAGGGACAGCAGCACGCACCCGGATCCCGGAAGGATCGATCAGGCTGCAGCGCGGTAGGCGGGAAGTTCATCACCCGCCGTGTGCCAGGTCATCTGCAGCATTCCCGACTGCCTCAGTACGAGGAGGTCACCGACCCAGTTGCTCAGGGTCCGGCGAAACAACGCCTGGGCGGCCTCGACAGGATCCTGAACAGTATTAAGAGGGTCGTGCCCGGAGCTGTTGATGTTGATTCCTGGTACGTCCTGCATGTCCGATCTCCTGACAGCAAATGCCGAGCCGCACCCCTACCACGTAGGAATGGGGCGTCAGGAGCCGTCATCGGACCGGGTCGTCGAACACTTGTGCGTTCCTGCGCAATACAGCGCAAAAACCACGAGATGGGCACGAAACCGAGGTTTATGCGTTGTTGTAGCCCAAACGGGACAGCAGTCCGTCGAACTGATCCAGGTCGTAGAACTCGATGACCATCCGACCACGGCCGGGATTGCGGGCCTGCTGGTGAATCTGCACACGGGTTCCCAGATGCTCTCCGAGCTTCTTCTGGAGATCATCGAGATTCGACTGTCGGGGATCGACATCTGTCTTGGCCGACGCGGACGCCCCGGCTCCATCGGTCAGGACACGGACACGACGCTCCAACTCCCGTACCGACCAGTGGTTCGACAGGCACTGTCGAAGCATCTTCGCACGAACCGACAGACTTCCCACACTTAACATTGTTCTTGCATGACCCATACTCAGGGCTGAGGTCCGTACGGCTTCCTTGGTCGCCTCATCCAACTCATTGAGCCGGAGATGGTTGGTCACTGACGATCTGTTCAAGCCGACCTTCTCAGCAATCTCCTGGTGCGTGAGCCCAAACTGATCCTGAAGATGCTGGAAGGCTTCCGCGCGCTCCATCGGATTCAGATCCTCCCGCTGGACGTTCTCGATGATCGACCACTCAGCAGCGGTCCGATCGTCAACGTCCTGGATCACGGCCGGTATATGCTCGAGGCCAACGATTTCGGCGGCCCGCAAGCGGCGTTCACCAGCGATCAGCTCGTATCCGTCCGCGGCTGGCCTCACGACAACCGGCTGCATGACTCCAGCCGATCGAATTGAGTCCGCCAGCGACACCAAAGCCGCCTCGTCGAAGACCTTCCGCGGCTGGTAGGGGTTGGGACGCACATTCGAGGGAGATACCCGAATCAGGGATCCAGGAGACGAGCTCTTCTCACCCCTTTCCACCGGAGCGGCGGGGGGATCGGCCACGACAACCGTTGCCTTCGACTCGTTAGACGAGTTCGGCACATCCACCTTGACCGGGGTGTTGATCATACTTCCGAGACCTCGTCCCAAACGACGCTTCTTCTTGGTGGCCATCCTTGCCCGCTCCATTCTCAACCGCCGGTCTGGTTCCACGTGGAACCAGAGCCGTACCAATATCACGATGTTCCACGTGGAACATCCACACTTGAAGTCGACACCATACCCAGACTCCGATAAGTTTTCGGACGACAATATTGACACTTCCAGCCATTCCAATCATGNCCTAGAAGGCAAAATGTGATTAACTGCAGCGATTGTGCCGACTTCTTAGTCGATAGTAAGTATAAATGCTTCGAATTGCAGCGATACTGCTAGTCAGAGAGGACTACGATGTCCTCTGGCGACACGCTCACCCGCATTCGGCCCTGAGATTCACCGGACGGGTTGAGTTGAAGAGCGCGAACGAGCAGGTCGTCACCAATGCGAACGTGGTACTGAGCCTGATCACCCAGGAATACCTGGTGCTCGACCTCACCCTCAAAGGAATTCAACTCGGCATCCCCAACTCGGAATGCCTCGGGTCGAATCGAACAGGTCACACTGCCATGGTCGGGCACCGAGGGCTGGTCAGGAGATGCAACCATCTTTCCCACAGGTGTTTGCAATTCAATTCCCGCCGCGGTGCGACCAAGGACCTCCGCCGGAACGAAGTTGGTTTCACCGAGAAACTCTGCAACAAACCTCGTCGCTGGCCGGCGATAGAGCGTTCGAGGGTCGCCGACCTGAATGGCCTTGCCGTTGCGAAGAACCGCAACTCGATCCGCCATTGACAGGGCTTCATCCTGGTCGTGCGTCACGTACACCGTCGTAATGCCCGCTTCCTTGCAAATACGGCGGATTTCGCTCCGCATTTCGAGACGAAGCTTGGCATCCAGATTCGAGAGTGGCTCGTCAAGCAGCAGCACGCCGGGCTCGACGACCAGAGCCCTGGCCAGAGCAACCCGCTGCTGCTGGCCTCCGGAGAGCTCATTGGGCTTCCGCTGGGCGTAATCGCCCATTTGGACCATTTCCAGAGCCTTTTGCACCCTGGACGCCCGCTGATCGGCGGGGATCTTCCGGAGAACCAGTCCGTAGCCGACATTTTCGGCCACCGTCATGTGGGGCCAGAGGGCGTAGCTTTGAAAGACCATCCCCGTATTCCGCTTGTTGGGGGGAGTGGAGGTCACATCACGGTCGTCGAAATGAATGCCTCCGCCCGTGGGCTCGATGAAACCGGCAATCATCCGCAAGAGGGTTGTTTTCCCGCATCCGGAGGGTCCAAGCAGGAAGAAGAGCTCTCCCGGCTCGATGACGAGATCGATCCCGTCGACGGCAACCGTGCTTCCGTAGGACTTTCGGATGTCGGAAAGTTTGATCGAGTTCATCGGCAGGAAACGATACCAAGTCAGAGGGAATGCGGAAGGCGGTATTCCCGATGCAGTAGGATAATCCGGTTCCAAATGACNACGGAGCCTCCACGCGGAGGATGCCACGATGACNCTCGATCGCCTGCACCAGCTCAGCCAATGGCGGGGACCAAAGCCCCGGCCGGCGATCTTTCAGAACGCCGTCTCCCGAATTCAACGGGATGCCCGGCGGACGCACCGGCATCTGGGGGACTTCATCGAGCACTGGCAGGCGATGGTACCTCGGGAACTCGTGAAGCGGACCAGCATCGAAGGAGTGCGCGGCGGCACCATCCATGTCCGCACCGAAAGCGCCGCGGTGTCGTTCGAACTCGACCGACTTCTGCGCGAAGGACTGCTCGCATCACTGCGGAGGTCCTGCTCCATCACCGTTGCGGACGTCAAGATACGAACCAGCTGATCAGGATTCGAATGCGATCGAGTCGGGCAGCGGCTGCGGTCGCCCGTCGCGGTCGATGCAAGCGATCACGGTGTGCCCCGTCACCAGCGTCGTTCCGTCACGCATCAGTTCGTATTCGTGCTCGAGCTTCACGCGACTTCCACCGACCAGCGACGTGCGCAACGAGAGAAGGTCGTCGTACCTGGCCGGTGAACGGTANCGCACTTCGAGGCGCGTGACGGCAAGCAGCGAGCCGGACTCCTCGAGGGCGCGGTACGAACCTCCGACGGAACGCAGCAGCTCGGTNCGTCCCATCTCGAACCAGACGGGATACACGGTGTGATGCACGACTCCCATGGGATCGCATTCGGGGTACCGCGCGCGGACTTCGATGACATGTTCCATGCGGGACAGGGTAGGGGTTCCTACTTCCCGATGCAGAAGGACGAGAAGATCCGTCCGAGNATGTCGTCGGGCGTCAGTTCACCCGCCAACGATGCCGTGGCGTCGAGACTTCTGCGAAGCGATGCGGCGATCAGCTCGGGACAGGGAAGCGTCCGATTCGCACGAGCGGGTTCGACGACTGCGCACACTTCCTCCACCCCGGCGACGGCATCGCGAAGTTCGGTCTCGTGCCGGGGCTGCAGTGCCAGCGCCTGCGCCTCCAGGTGCACCACCCGGTCCGCCAGACGGTCCCGGATGCGATCGCGAAGCAGCCCCAACCCGTCGCCGCTCCGTGCACAGACGCGCACCGCATCGGGCGGGGAGGGGCGTTCGGCCAGATCCGTCTTCGTCACGACGCACAACGACCGCTCGTCCATCGTCGGCGGAAGCGGAGCGACCGACTCGGTGCAGATCAGCAGAAGGTCCGCGGCGTCGATCGCCTCGTTCGCCATCGACTGCATGCGCTGGTTGATGGGCGACGGATCCAGCGGATCGATGCCGGCCAGGTCGACCAGCATCACCTCGTGCGGCAATTCGCCGCCGTTCGAGACGTCGATCGGTTCGCGAAGCACGTCACGCGTCGTCCCCGGTCGGCCGGATACCACGGCACGTTCATTCCCCAGCAGCGCATTGAACAGGGTGGACTTGCCCGCGTTGGGAGGGCCACAGAGCACCACCTGNGGAAGCGACTGCAGTCGCTCCATGCCGATCGAACGATCCAGTACGTCCGCCATCCGCGATCGGATCGGCACGAGGCGATCCAGCAGCGCGTCGGGTCCGATGGCAACCACATCCTCCTCATCGCTGAAGTCGATGCCCGCTTCGACGAGGGCCAGGACCGCCGCGATGTCCTCCGAGAGTTCCGTGGCCACGGTGCCCAGGCGCCCCGTCCGCAACATGGCGGCCGCCCGCAACTGGGCATCGGACTGGGCCGCAATGGTCGCGGCGACCCCCTCGGCTTCGGTGAGGGTGCAGCGACCATTGAAGTATCCACGGGCGGTGAACTCGCCGGGCTCGGCCGGTCTCACATCCAGTCCGGTCGCTCGCCCCCGTTCGAGCAGCNACTCGACGACCATCGCGAGCAGGGACGGATTGCCCGGCATCTGCAGTTCGACGATGTCCTCCCCGGTGGCGGTGCCCGGACCGACCGCGGTCAGCAGCAGGACGGGGAGCAGGTGATCACCGAGTCGAAGGCGGGCGACCCTGATGCCACGGCAACATACCTCCGCATCCTCGGGAAGCAGCACGGCCTCGCTCGCCAGCGCGAAGGCCTCGCGACCGCTCACACGGACCAGGCCCCGGGCGGAACGCCCCGGGGGAGAACTGACCGCCAGAATCGTGGCGGTGGTGTCCATGTGCTCAGGCCCTCACTTGCGCTTCTTGAAGCTCTTGGACTGCTTCTGCTTCGCCTCCGCCTTGCGACGCTCGAGCATCTTGGCGTACGCCCGGCCCTGCGGATCCTTGGTCTTCTTCTTCGCAGGCGTCGGCCGCTCGACGACCTCGGTGTCCTCGTCCTCGCGGTCGACCTGCCGTCGGATGTGGCGGCTTTCGATGATTCCGATCGAGGAGGAGGTCAGGATGTAGAGCGTCAGTCCGGACGGTGCCGAGTACAGCATGAGCGGGAAGAGGAAGATCATCATGATGCGCATGATCTTCTGCTGCGCCTCCTGCTCCGGGGTCATGGTCGTGCTGGGCGGGGACATGTACTTCTGCTGCAGGAAGAACAGGACTCCGAGGAGGATCGGGAGCAGATTGATGCCCGTGAGGTTCCAGATGAGGAACGACTTGGGCTCCTTGAACTCGGCGAAGAAGTGATCGGGGCTGCTGAGGTCGGCCAGGAACGGCCAGTCCCACAGCGTCTGGAACACGCCCCAGAAGGCTGGTTCCTGCCGGAGTTCGAATGCGAAGTACAGCACCGCGTACAACGCGATCCAGATCGGCATCTGGAGGAACAGCGGCAGNCACCCNAGCATCTGGAGNGGATTGACCCCGTTCGCCTGCATCAGCTTCATCTGTTCCTGCTGCTTGCGCTTGGGATCATCCTTGTACTTCTGGTTGATCTTCTCCATCTGCGGCTTGAGCTTGCCCATCTTGCGGGTGAACCGCTGCATGCCGACCTGCGACTTCTTGGTGATCGGATGCATCAGCGTNCGCACGATGACCACCAGNCCGATGATGGCCAGTCCCCAGTCGAACAGGATGTAGGCGTCCAGGAACGCCAGCACCACGATNAGGATGTCGGCCAGCCACTGGAAGGTGCAGATCGCGCAGAACGCGGACATCTGATACAGGATCAAGCCGCGCATGTTCAGCGCGGCGTAGGGCTGATCGTCCTCGAGCAGCTCCCGATCGAGCGGTCCTGCGAAGACGCCCATGCTGAGATCGTGGGTCGCACCGGGAGCAACCTCGATGGAAGGACTGATCAGCGTGCTGAAGATCAATCGATCCTCCTCCGTTCCCTGCACCCACTTGCCGATCGACTCGACCAGCGGCGTCAGTGAACGGGATCCCCGGCCGTCCGGACCGAGGACCGGGTGCACGGCCATCCCGAAGTAGCGATTCGTCGATGCGAACCAGGAAAGGGTGTAGCCTTCGGCCTCGCTGAGGTCGTTCGGCCAAAACTGGTTCTGTTCCAGGTCCGAGGCATCGGTCAGTTCCATGACCATGTCGCCTTCGGCGATCACATCGGCGACGTGGTTGGGATCGAAGGATTCCGGGTACTCGTATCCGAAACGGAACCGACGCCGATCCATGTACCGGCTTCGATCGGGAATGAGGCTGGGCGGTCCGTACTGCGCCCAGACGATCTCCATTGGATTCCTGGTGAGATTCTCGAACGACTGCGAGAGCGTGATGTCGTAGCCGGAGCCGAGTTCCCACGTCCGGTGGATCCTGGCCACCGGCTCGTCATCCCCGTTGAGTACGGTCGCCGTGAACGAACCCGGCTTCGGCTGCGTCCAGTGGGCCGCCACGGTCAGGTCGAGCGTGGTCCCGTTGATCGCGATGCTCCGGGCGGACAGGATCGAGATGGTCCGCTCGCGCCGCTCGCCTTCGGCGTTGACCCAGGAGACCGGATGTTCGTTGAGCAGCACGTAGCGATCGTCCGGTGCCGGAAGGCTGTACCCGTCGGTGTCGCCACGCTGACGCGCCGCGAAGTACTCCGCCGCCTGCCGTCGGGCCGCGGCCGTCTGCCAGATGTTGGAGTAGGGGATGCGGCTGACCCCGGCGCCTTCACGCGTGAAGGCGAGCTGCATCGCCCACTGTCCGGGATCGTCGAGATCGCCCAGCGTCTGGACCGGTTCGTCGTCGGCGACGGGATTCGTCGCCATGCGCAGCGACTCCAGAGACCGGTCCGCGGCCTCCGGCGTGGCGGGGGCGGCGACGGATTCCTCGGCGGGCGGCGGGGCGGCGGGGGGATCGGACGGCTGCTTGGCCGCGGGGGCCTCGGACTCGGTCGGCGGGGACGCGACGTCCGAGACCGCCTCNTCCGGACGGAGTTGGGCGTCGCGCTTCACCTGGACCCGATTGCCGCCTCCCTCGCCGGTGGCGACAAGCAGGATGATCAACAGCGCCAGTCCGCCGACGATCAGCGGCACGATCAGTCTNAGTCTTCTGGATGGCTGGGGCATAGGGGGGGTTCGTTCGGGAGTGGGGATCAGCGACCTTCGAGCAGGCGATCACCGAGCCAGTTGCTCANCTCGGGAACGGCGTGGATCTTCTTGGCCACGCTCTCGACGTCGTAGGGGAGACGGTAAAACTCGACATGACGCTGATCCTCGTCGAGGATCGCATAGCTTGCACGCGGATCCAAGTCCCGTGGCTGACCGACGGAACCGGGATTGATGATCAGGCGGTCGGAGCCGTTGAGCTTGTAGACGGATTCGACATCCTCCGGGGGATAGAAGTCGGGCTCGTCCGTGAACACACCCGGAACGTGGGTGTGTCCGACGAGGCAGTACGTCTCGACCCGCTCGAAGACCTGCTGCATCTTGACCGGCGAGTTGATCGCATCCTCGGGNAAGATGTACTCGTTGATCGGTCGTCGGGGTGAGCCGTGCACGCAGAGGAAATCGCCGAATCCGACCCGGACCTTCAACCGACCGAGAAATTCCCACCGGCGGACCTTGGCCTCCTCGTCCTCCTCCTTCTCGAACTGGGCTCGCGTCCAGTACGCGGCCTGCTCGGCGGCGACGTTGAAGTTCGTCGGCTCGTAGAGGGCACCGTAGTCGTGGTTGCCCAGGAGGGACCATTCGCAGTGCTCCGCGATGAGGTCCACGCATCGGACCGGATCCGGACCGTAGCCGAGGATGTCCCCGAGGCAGATGATCCGATCGCAGTTTCGCTGCTTGATGGCCCCGAGGACCTCGGTGAGGGCCTCGAGATTGCCATGAATATCGCTGATGATGGCCGTNCGCACTGGCTGCTCCCGAAGGGTGAAGCGTGGATGCTAGAGGGGGGCCAGATGAGCGTCAACGGGATGCAGTCCAACCGTCCCTCACTCCCCGGGAAGGCCCCCGGCACCGGATGCCGACTCCACCCCGGATCCGGCAGGCATGGTTCCGCTCCAGGGCTACAATGCCGTTCCTCATCGGAACCCGAATATGGAGTGCGAGGCGTGTCAGATTCAGCGCANTACGACCTGGTGGTGATTGGTACCGGNCCCGGCGGATACGTCGGAGCCATTCGAGCGGCNCANCTGGGCATGAAGACCGCGGTGATCGANCGCAATCGNCTCGGCGGNGTCTGCCTCAACTGGGGTTGCATCCCCAGCAAGGCNCTGCTGCACAANGCGGAACTCTNTTCGGAGGCCGTCACCCACGGNGNCCAGTGGGGCTTCACACTTCGAAGGNGTGAGCGTGGACTGGGACAAGGTCATCGGTCGCTCGCGCGGGGTCGCCGACAAGCTCAACAAGGGCGTCGGCTTCCTGATGAAGAAGAACAAGATCGACCACATCGAAGGCCACGCCAAGATCGTCTCCGGCGCCGCCGGCGGAGCACCGTGCGTCATCGAGGTCTCCAAGGCCGACGACGACTACTACCACGGCACCGGTTCGGAGGTCATCCAGACCGTGACCGCGTCGAAGATCATGATTGCGACCGGAGCCGCTCCGCGCGAACTTCCCTTCGCGCCTTTCAACGGAACCACGATCGTCGGATCGCACGATGCGATGACGCTTCCGAAGCAGCCCAAGTCGATGGTCGTCATCGGATCCGGCGCCATCGGGATGGAGTTCGCCTACTTCTACAACGCCATGGGAACGGATGTAACCGTGGTCGAAATGGTGGACCGCATCCTGCCCGTCGAGGACGAGGAGGTGTCGAAGGCCGCACTCAAGTCGTTCAAGCGGCAGGGCATCACCTTCCACGTCGGTTCCAAGACCACCGGCATCGAACCACGTGAAGACGGCGCGACGGTGACCATCGTCGATTCCGCCGACGAATCCAAGACCCAGCAGCTGGATGCGGAGGTCGTTCTGGTCGGCATCGGCGTCACGGGACGGTTCGACGGCCTGTTCGACGACAGTCTTGGACTCGAGGTCGATCGCGGCCACATCAAGGTGGACTACCACCGTGACCAGCCGACCTACGAGACGAACGTGCCGGGCGTCTACGCGATCGGAGACGTGATCGGACCCCCGTGGCTGGCCCACGTCTCGGGCGAAGAAGCCGTCACCTGCGTCGAACGCATGGCCGGAGAGCACACTCTGGGAGTCGACTACAACGCGATTCCCGGCTGCACCTACACCAATCCCCAGATCGCATCGATCGGCATGACCGAAGCAAAGGCGAAGGAAGAGGGCATCGACTACGAAACGGGGACCTTCTCGCTGAGCGCACTGGGCAAGGCCATCGCCGTGGGCCAGACCGACGGCTTCGTGAAGATCGTCACCGCCAAACCGTACGGGGAGATCCTCGGAGCACACATCATCGGCAAGGATGCATCGGAACTGATCCACGAGTTCTGCCTCGCAATCCGTCTGGAAGCCACCGCGGAAGACATCATCTCGACGATGCACGCCCACCCGACCATGGCCGAATCGATTCACGAGGCCGCGCTCGGAACGGAAAACCGGATCATCAACGCGTGAGGGCCAGCCTGTTCCCATGCCCGTGACGTTCCGCGAACACGTCCTGCCCAACGGCCTGCGCATCGCGGCCGAGATTGATCCGGAAGCCCACTCCACCGCCATGGGGTTCTTCGTTCGGACCGGCGCGAGGGATGAGCAGCCCGAACACATGGGGGTGAGCCACTTCCTCGAGCACATGATGTTCAAGGGCACCGAACGGCGCACCGCCGCGGACGTGGACCGCGAGTTCGACGACATCGGCGCACGCCACAACGCCTGGACCAGCGCCGAGATGACGGCGTTCCACGCCTCGTGCCTTCCCCAGTTCCTCGACCGGGCCGAGGACATCCTGTCCGACATCCTCCGCCCGTCGCTGCGTGAAGACGACTTCGAGGACGAGAAGCCGGTCATCCTCGAGGAGATCGCCATGTACGACGACCAGCCGTTCTGGGGGTTGTACGAGAAGACGCTCGAGCACTACTACGGATCCCATCGGCTCGCCCACCGCGTGCTGGGAACCCGGGAGACCGTGTCGAATCTGCAGCGCGACACGATGAACGACTACTTCGCGCACCAGTATTCGGCGGACAACACGATCGTGTCGATGGCCGGAAATCTGGATTTCGAGGCCATGGTGCAGCGGATCGAATCCCACTGCGGGCACTGGGAACGCACCGGCGCGATCCGGAGCTACGACCCGCTGGAACCCGGCCAGGCCGAGTTCAGGGACGAATCCGATCAGGTCCATCAGCACTACACGTGCCTGGCCGCCCCGGCCCCGGCCCTGCAGGACGATCGCCGCTACGCCGCCGGCATGCTGGCCCATCTGGTCGGACACTACGAGGGATCCCGCCTGTACTGGGCCTTGGTCGATCCCGGACTCGCCGAGGAGGCCCAGTGCCACTTCGATCCGCGGGACCGGGCCGGAGAGTTCCTCATCTGGTGCAGCTGCGCCCCCCAGGACGCCGAAGCGTGCCATCAGATCGTGCTGGATGAACTGGAAAATGCAGTCGATCACCTGCAGGAAGACGATCTCCTGCGGATCCGGAGTCTCGCGGCCACGAATCTCACCAGGGCCGGCGAACTGGCCGCCGATCGCATGCAGCGACTGGGACGAATACTCACCAGCACCGGCGAGTACCGACCGCTGGAAGAAGAGTTGCAGCGTATCCAGTCGGTGACCCTCGACGACCTTCGCGAGACGGCGGAAGCATTTCCGTTCACCCCGCGCATCACCGGTCACCTTGCGCCCACCGGCGACTGATTCGATTTCGGTCCCGGTCCGGCTCCACCCGATCGACAAGTCCTGTATTGTGATTGCATCTGCAATGACCTCAGCACCCACCACGAGGGGCTTGCAGCCCGCCGACACGGATGTCGCGCTCGACGAACGACGGTTCATCGAGGCCCTGCTGCCGTTGCAGGACGGAATGCGCCTGCCATCCGATCCCGAAGCCGCCTGGCGTGAACTCCTGATCACCGGATACGACCTGTGCTTCGCGCATCTGCACGACCAACGACGGCGGCGGACGGTGAAACCGTTCTTCCCGGCGGCGGAGACATTCGTGGACACGGTCTTCGCGGCACGTTCGGGCCGGATCCCGGATGAACACGATCTCGCCCGCATGCACGAACAGCTCCTCGAGCATGTCCCGATCCTCGATCCCGTCACCCACCGTCTGCGTGTCGACGAGGCGACCCGCGAACGACGGCGACATCGCGGAGCCTTCTACACGCCGGACCGCATCATCGACGGCCTGCTCGACCGGTCGATCGAACCGATTCTGGACCGCGCGGAACGAACCGACGACCCGCTGCGGTCGATTCTGGATCTTCGCATCTGCGATCCCGCCTGCGGCACCGGCCACTTCCTGGTGCGTGCGGCCGATCGCCTCATCGACCGGGCGGCACGGTACGTCTCGGAGGGCGACCTGCACCGGGTCCGGGTCCACGTCCTTCGCAACTGCATCTACGGTTCGGAGATCGATTGCACCACGGCGCATGTCTGCCGACGACGGCTGTGGAGTCTCGCCGGAGACGGCGCGCTTCCTCCATCCCTGCACGAACGACGAATCCACTGCGGCTCCGGTCTGCTGGGCGCACCGGCCGACGCCGGCTCGCTCGACGAAGCGGATGCCTGGTGCCGCGCCCACCTCGGCGACGACGCGGTGCGCACGGTGACTCCCGTGCATTGGCATCTGATGCACGAGCAGGGATTCGATCTGGTGATCGGCAATCCTCCGTTTCTCAGTCAACTCGGTCGCAACACCGCACTGGCCCGCAATGCCGCCGGTCTGCTGCGTGATCGATTCGGCGATACGGTGAAGGGCTACGTGGATCCCGCCGCCATCTTTCTTCGTCTGTCCATCGATCTGGCACGCCCGGGTGGCCGGGTCGCGATGATCCAGCCCCAGTCGATGCTGGCGACACGCGACGCGGAGGGCATCCGGCGCGACCTGGCCCGCACGGCCCGCCTGACCAACATCTGGCTGGCGATCGATCACGTCTTCGAGGCCGCGGTCCACGTGTGCGCACCGGTCCTCGAACGCAGCGAAGAACGTACGACCCGACTTCGGCGATCACGGGGCATCGACTTCGATCCGGTGGACGAACTCGAACTGGACATGGACCGTCTGGCCGAGGAGGCGACCTGGTCCGGTCTGGTCAGCGATCTGGTGGGCATTCCGCGGATCACACCCGAGTCCACCCGGACATTCGGCTCGGTCGCCAAGGCCACCGCGGACTTCCGGGACCAGTACTACGGACTGCGTGGTCACGTCAGCGAAGCGCCGCCCGAAGGACCGGACGCCGGCCACGTCCCGCTGGTCACCACCGGACTGATCGATCCCGCCACCTCCGCGTGGGGTCGACGCGGCGTGCGGTACGACCGCCGGCGATGGGAGCGGCCGCAGGTCGACCTGCAATCGCTGACCTCCAAGACGAAGCTCGGACCGTGGGCCGACGCCCGGCTGGTTCCCAAGATCCTGCTGGCAACGCAGACCCGAGTCCTCGAGGTCTACGTCGACGAGATCGGCGAACTGCTCCCCATGACCCCGCTGATCACGGTCGTACCCCATGACGACGACATGATCTGGTACCTCGCCGCGGCGCTGGCCTCGCCGGTGACCACCGCGATTGCGGCGGGAAGGTACTTCGGGGTCGCCCGCTCCACCACCGCCATCAAACTCGCCGCATCCCAGGTCGCCATGCTGCCCGTTCCCGAGCCCGGGACCGCCTGGGACGATGCCGCCGAGGCCATTCGAACGGCCCATGATGCGGACGATCCCACCCGCCGCCGGGAATTCCTGCTGGCCGGTGCGGCGGCATCCTGCCGGGCGTACGGATGCGACACCACCACCGTACGACGCTTCATGGACTGGTGGACGGATCGATTGGGCGACTGAGCGACTCCGTTCCTTTCCGCGACGGAGATGCTGACCGACCGTACGTGTGACATTGGAAGCAGCCCACCGGCCTCCCCCTTCCCGGGGAGGCCGGCGTGCTGCATGGATCGTGAATGACGGTCAGGCCGCGTGGTCGATTCGACCCGCGATGTCATCCCGGCCCGACTGCTTGTCCTCGTACATCTCCTGATCCGCCGTGTCGATGAGCTCCTGTGCGGTGCAGGGTGATTCCAGGCTCGAACACGCCACCCCGATGCTGACGCTCGCCGTCAATTCGGGCCAACCGGATCCGGCCGGACAGGGCGTGGTGGTGATCGTCCGCTGCAACCGCACCCCGACCCGGCGGGCCGACTCGAGATCGCAGTTGGGAAGCACCACGACGAACTCGTCGCCGCCGTAGCGGCCCACGATGCTCTCCTCGCGGGTGTGCTCGTCGAGCAGGGTCGCGATGTGTCGAAGCAATGCATCGCCGGCCAGGTGACCATGGACATCGTTGACCTGCTTGAATCGGTTCGCATCGCAGAACAGCACCGCAACACGACGGCCGGTCTCCTGCGCCGCCTGCAGACGCATCTCGAGCGTGTCCCCGAGGGCACGCCGCGACCAGACGCCGGTCAGCGGATCGGTCATGACCTGCTCCTCGAGATCGGCCTTGGCCGAACGCAGTGCCGCCGTCTTGCGGTCCATGTCGACCTGATGGGCCACGAGCTGTTCCTCGGCGGTCGCCAGCAGCCGCTCCGTGGCCGGAGCGTCACCGGTATTGACCGAAAGCAGTGAACTGATGGACTTGATGGCGTCTTCGATCTCGACCAGCATGGATTGAAGACGCTTCGCGTCGATGTCGAACCAGTCGCGGATGCGACCGCGGATGGTCGTCATCGCCGCCCGGGGGGATCGGCTGTCCAGCGCGGCGGCCACCCGACCGGCCAGCTCGATGATGCGTGCGTGGGCACGACACTCGATGGGCGCGGGCGTGGAATCGTGGTGATGCCGGATGGCCTCGACCTGCACCCGGGGCAGCTGCCAGTGTTCCGCAATCGCCGCACTGAGTTCGGCGTGATCGCAGTCCCACCGGGCACGTTCCAGCGACTGGACGCGGTCATGCTCTCCGTTCGCAGCGGCGATGCCCGACAGGTAGTCGGCACCGAACTGCCGGTACAGGGCGATGACGCCGACGTCCTGCATCAGACCCGCGAGGAAGGCCTCCTCCGGATCCCAGCACACCGTCCGTCGGGCCAGTTCCCGCGCGGCAACCGCGGTGTGAATGGAACGACGCCAGTAGTCGGTGAAGTTGAAACCGTTGCGATCGGCTCCACGCCCGTCGACGGTCTCGACGAGGCTGAAGCTCAGCACCAGGGTCTTGACGGTGTTCAGTCCCAGATACACCATCGCCTGACGAACCGTTCCACAGGGCCGGGAGAGTCCGTAGAAGCTGGAGTTGACGGTTCGAAGCACCTTGGCCGCCAGCGCCTGGTCCATCTGAACCACCTCGGCGATGCGGCGGATGTCGATGTCATCCTCGGCCGTCATCTCCAGGACGCGGGCGGCGACCGAAGGCAGCGTGGGAAGGCGATGACCGTTGATGATGTCCTTGATGGTCTTCTGATCGGACACGTCGGNCTCCTTGGNGNAGGGGGACCGATAACCGTGCANGGCCTGCGATCCCGTCANNCNNTGCATCGACGGCATCGAAGGCCGAATCCAGCCGGATGCGGGGGTTTCCNNNAGGTTNNGGAGNGATGANCNGATCAGGANGNNGGNAANCGGNCNGNNGGNNCGAGATCNGGGAAGGCCCANCGCATGGCCGGCGGCTCGTCTCCCAGCAGTTCCCGGGTGTAGCAGGCCAGCAGCCGATTGGCGCGATCGACCGAATCGACGTCCTCGACGGCCGAGCCGGAGGCCAGCGACCGGAGCAGCGTGATGGTCGCAGGACGCACCCGCCACCGATCATGCTCTCCGGTGTCCGCCACGGTGCCGCCGTGGATCGGACTGAATCCGACCGCCTCGACCGATTCGTCCAATGGCTCACCGGTGATCACGTCGTGCTGGAGTTCGGGCCGGTACCCGCACGCTTCGAGAATCTGCCATTGGAAGACCAGCAGNGCACGGGCCGATTCGCCGGACAACCCGCATCGCTTCAAGGCGTTCGACAAGGCGTCGAACACCTCCGGATGCGGGTCCTGATCGGTGAGCATCCGGTGGGTGAGATCGGCCATGTAGAGCGCGGCACGGTTTGCAGCCAGGTTCTGGCGCAGTGCGCGATGCACCTCCTGCAGATGCCAGGCCGTCAGCAGGGCCAGCTCGCGTCCCGGCTTGATGATCGCCACCAGCTGCCCGCTGGTCAGCGGATCGAACCCTCCGGAAAAGGCGCTGCGGGGTCGTTTGGCCCCCTTTGCGATCCCCCGAAGCATGCCGTGACCGCGCGTAAGCAGGCTCACCGTCTGGGAGGTTTCGGAGTAATCCCAGCAACGAAGACAGATCGCCGATTCGGTGATGCTCGACACGTTCTGGACTGTAGCACGGAGCGAAGATCGGGAGTCGGTCCGGTTTCAGGTTCCCGCAGGGCAGGGGGGCTATACTCGCCTCCATGCCGCGGGTAATCGCGATGATGAACCAGAAGGGTGGCGTGGGCAAGACCACGTCGGCGGTGAACCTCGCCGCCGCCCTGGCCGCCACCGGGCAGCGGGTCTGCCTGATCGATCTCGATCCGCAGGCCCACATGACCCTGCACGTCGGACTGGATCCCGACGAGATCGACTGCACCGTCTACGACCTCTTCACCGACTCCGAACGGTCCGCGAAGGATGCCGTCGTCCGCGTGGATGAGCGACTCGATGCGATCGTCTCCGAAACGGACCTCGCCGCGGCGGAATCGGAACTCGCCCAGCACGACGACCGCCAGCACATCCTGGCCCGGGCCTTCGCCCCGATCGCGGATCGATACGACGTGGTGATGATCGACTGCCCCCCCAGTCTCGGGGTGCTCACGATCAACGCCCTCTCGATGGCCGACGAGGTCATCGTGCCGATGCAGGCCCACTTCCTCGCCCTGCAGGGAGTCGGAAAGCTGCTGGAGACGGTGGGCCTGGTCTGCCAGTCGGTCAATCCGACGCTCGAGGTCGGCGGCATCATCCTCTGCATGCACGAGCGGAACACGAACCTGGCCCGGGAAGTCGTCGACGATCTGGAATCGTTCTTCGTCGACGCACGCGACAGCGATGCCCCCTGGCGGAACTGCCGGGTCCTGCAGCCGCCGATCCGACGCAACATCAAACTGGCGGAGGCACCGAGCTTCGGACAGACCATCTTCCAGTACGAACCCACGAGCCACGGAGCCAACGACTACGCCGCGCTCGCTCAATGCGTGCTGGACGGATGGAATCCCCCGGCCGACGCACCCGAAGCGGAGACGCCCGATGCGCCGCAGACCGCGGAAGCGTCCGGAGCGCAGGAACCATCGTGACACGCATCGATCTCTCGGATCCCGCCGCGATCCGGCGAGAGGGCGCCGCCTGGCCATGGCGCATCGCATTCCTGATCTTCGCCGTCCTCCTGCTGGTCGCGACCCACTGGCCGGGATCGGAACCCAGCGGCAGCACCATCCTGTCCCCCGACAAGCTCATGCACTTCCTGTGCTTCGGGGGCTTCACCTTCCTGCTGTGGATGACGCGCTGGTTCCGACGAGTCTGGGTGGTCGCCGGATACTCGACGGCCTTCACGGTGCTCGATGAACTCAGCCAGGGATTCTTCTCACCCTACCGCGACAGTTCGGGCGCCGACATCGTGGCCGGCCTGCTGGGTGTGTTCGCAGCCAGCGCCTGGATGACGACGTTCCAGCCTGCGAACGACTTCGTGGTCCGTCAACAGGAACGGCGGGTGAGCTGGATCCTGGATGAACTGCTCGGACGGCCGACCAACTGGTTGCTGCTGGGATCCGCCTTCGTGCTGCCGATGCTGATCGTCTTCCTGCCGCTCTACCTGCTCGGCTGGTCGATGTTCGGCATCAGCATCGGAAACATCTCCCTGACCCTGGGAATCCTGATCGGCCTTGCGGCCGTCTGGGGGGTCCTGCGTCGGCTGGTTCCCGACCAGCTCCGGCGGATCGAGACGGATCGCCCGTGCTTCGATTGCGGAACCAGGCTGGCCCAGTTGGAACTGGACGAACATGGTTCCGGCCACTGCGGTGCATGCGGACATCCGGTGCATGCCTCCCAATGGCTTCGTCTGCCCGTTCCCCGCATCCCCCTCGCGGCGGTCCTGCAGGCGGACGGCCCGCTCGGACTCGTCTGCATCACGGGGTACGTGCTGCTGGCCATGTGCATCGCACCGCTGCTGCTGCTGGCCAACGGCCATCCCGGACTGGCTTCGGCCATCTTCTACACCGGAACCGTGATTGCCGCCGCCATGGCCTGGCAGTGGCATCGCGTGCTTCGCAACGAGATCGCCGCACAAGGCGATCGACGGTGCATCCGGTGCGAGTTCGATCTCGCATCCGTCCCGTCGGAGGGCGGACTGGGAACCTGTCCGGAGTGCAGCGTTATTTTCGCGCGGTTGCACGAGGCCGTTGACGATGAGGTGGAAGGGAGCCACCGGTAGGGGTGGACACCGCCGAACCGACCACGCATGCCTGATCGAATCGAATCCAACACCCGCACCGTCATGGTGCTCACCGCATTCAGTCGGGTCACCGGACTGGTGCGCGACGGGGTGCTCAGTCGCGTGCTGGGCGCCAATCAGCTGACCAGCGCCTTCTGGTTCGCGTTCCTCATTCCCAACCTGTTCCGACGGCTCTTCGGCGAGGGGGCCCTGACGGCGGCGTTCCTTCCCGTCTACGCGAAGCTCCGGGATCGCGATCCGCAGCAGGCGGCCCAACTGGCCACGCTGATGATCGCCGGCCTCATGACCGGACTGGGGGTGCTGGTGTTGCTGGGCGAAGCGGTCCTGTTCTTCGTTTCGGCCGCGCGAAATCACGACGACATCGCCATCTGGCTGATGATGATCACCCTGCCCTACATGCCGCTGGTCTGTCTGGCCGCGGTCCTCGGAGCCATGCTCCAGGTGATGGGACGGTTCGGTCCTCCCGCCGCCGCACCTCTCCTGCTCAACGGTGCGATCATCATCGCCGTCACCACGATGGCATGGACGACGACGGACCACGAGCAGGCCCGACTGCTGAGCGTCGTCGGAGCCGCCGTCGCGATGGTGGTGGCCGGCCTGCTGCAGGTGGGATGGATGCTCTGGTCGCTGCGCGATCGGGCCGGATGGAACTGGAATCCCCTTGCCGCCATGCCTCCGCTCAAGCGGGTCTGGCGGACCTCGCTGCCCATGATCCTGGGCCTTGGCGTGCTCCAGCTCAATACCTTCCTCGACGGTCTGATCGCCAGCTATCCCGTGTTCGGATCCGACACGATTCTGGGCGCAACCTATCCGCTGGACGACGGAACGATGACCATCATCAGCTACGCGCAGCGGCTCTACCAGTTTCCGCTGGGCGTCTTCGCGATCTCGGTCGCGACCGCCATCTACCCGGTGCTCGCACGGCAGTCGGATGACGAACGNTCCTTCACGGANACNCTCCGAAGAGGGTTGNGNNTGGTGCTGTTCATCGGCGTNCCNGCNAGTGTGGGACTGGCCCTGGTCCGCGANCCGCTCGCCGCCTGCATCCTGCAGGGCGGTGANTTCACCGTCGACGACGTGCACCGGGTGGGAGCCGTCCTCCTCGGCTACGCAACCGCGATCTGGGCGTACTCGATGAACCAGGTCTTCACCCGCAGCTGCTACGCCAAGACGGACATGATGACCCCGGTTCGGATCGCGATGGGCATGGTGGTGCTGAACCTGATCCTGAACATCACGCTGATCTGGACCCCACTGGGCGAGACGGCGCTGGCCTGGTCGACCGCGATCTGCGCCATCCTGCAGTGCCTGCTCCTGCTGCGGGCCACGGGCCGGCACGTGTCCCACCCGATCGACGCGACGGTCGTCGCCACCGCCGTACGCGTGGTCGTCCTGTCCGCCGCGATGGGGGCGATCGTTGCATGGAGCTCGACGTGGGTCGACACCGACGACGACATCGTCGGATCGATCGTCCGACTCGCCGTCATGGTCGGCGTGGGTGGTGGTGTCTATGCAGTCGGTGCCCGCATGCTCCGGATGCCCGAGCTCCGCTGGTCGCTGGGACGACGCTAGTCCTCGTCGACGGACCACTCCCGACCGTCGCGGTGCACGGTCCGGTAGAGCGTGTCCCGTTCAACCGGATGGAATCCCGCCTCGCGGGCTGCCCGCTGCAGGTCCAGTTGCGTGACCTCCTGGTGCGTTCCGGCGCCTTCGACCTTCGTGATGTCGTACCACACCACGGTGCCGTCGATGTCGTCGGCTCCGTTCTGCAGCATGAACTGGGCCATCTCCAGCGTCTGCATGATCCAGAAGGCCTTCATGTGGGGGAAGTTGTCCAGCATCAGACGTGACACGCACATCGTCCGGAGGTTCTCGAGTCCCATGGGGCCGGGCAGATGCTCGAGCTCGCTGTCGTCGGGAATGAAGGGCAGCGGGATCAACGTCTGGTAGAAGCCGGTCGAACAGGTCTCGGACGTCGGCTGCAGCTTCGCCGCGGCGGTGGCGGGATCGGTCAGCACCACCGCCTGATGCTCCTCGCCCTCGTGATTGATCGCGGTCTGGACGCAGGCTCCCTGGGCGTGGGCCCACTCCAGCAGGGTGCGGTCCTGCTCCTGCCGGAGCAGCTGCATGTGTCGGATACGGTCCTCGAAGGTCTCGACGTGTCCGTAGAGCATCGTGGCGTTGGTGTTCAGCCCTTCTTCGTGGGCCAGACGGTGCACGATCAGCCACTGATCACCGCTGATCTTGCCCCGGTGGGTCTCGGAATGCACCCGATCGTCGAAGACCTCCGCACCTCCACCGGGCATGGAACCGAGTCCGGCCTCCTTCAACTGCTGGATGACCCAGCGGATGCCCTCCTCCTTTTCACGACCGCGCTTGGCCATTCGTGCGAGGTGCACGATCTCGACCGCGGTGAACGCCTTGATGTGGACGCGCGGTGCGGTCTCCCGGATGGTCCGGAGCATGTCGAGGTAGTAGTCGAACGGCAGTCGCGGGTGCAGTCCGCCCACGATGTGCATTTCGGTGGCGCCCGCCTCGATCGCCTTGATGGCTTCATCCCGGATGTCGTCGAGATCGTACTGGTACGCCCCCTCCTGATCGCGCTTGCGGTGGAACGCACAGAACTTGCAGCTCAACGCGCAGATGTTGGAATAGTTCAGATGGCGGTTCACGTTGTAGTAGGCCACGTCGCCGTTGAGCCGACGACGCACGAGATCCGCCAGGGAGCAGACCGTCCAGATGTCGCTGGTCCGGAAGAGCGTCATGCCCTGTTGGGCATCGAGTCGACGACCGTGGATCACGTCCTCCGCGATCGGCATCAACGCGGCATCGCGAACACGTCCAAGGACGCGCTGCGCAGCGGGATCGGTGGCGGAAAACGTGGTCATGACGCCTCATTGTATCGCTGCGGTGTCCGCAGAAGGATCCACGAGTCCAATTTCAGTGCGTCATTATCGGACGCCGAACGATCCTGCGGGTCCTGAGGGCGGCGAAGCCGACGTATTTGCGCCGTTTTGACCATCAGCCGAAGAACCGGGACGCCGCTGTCGATCATCCCTGTGGCAGATGACGATTCCAAGGCACACGAACATCCCGAACATCGATCGCACGGCACGCAATCCGATCCCGTTTCCGGATCGACTGCGCGCAGCGGTTCGGTGCAGCGACTCCGTCGAGATCGCCGCCCTGGCCCTGGATCTCGCGGACCGGCGCATGCAGCAGCTGGCCCAATCGCTGGGATGCCTCGGCTACTTCGAGGATGAAGGCGACGGACCACGCGCGGCCTGAGCGGAGTCCCGATTCGCCTGTTCGACGATGGCCTTGATCCGGGCGCTCCGGTAGCGCGAATCGACCACGAAGGGAACCCTGACCAATTCGATGCGGCGCGGCGGAGACGGCCGCACGGCTTCCGTCTCCACGGTCGAAGGTGACGGGACGATCGTGCGTCCATCGCTGGATTCGGCTTCGATCACCACCGCTTCGGCGACTTCGGCGGCGATGGGGCCCTCCCCGACATCCTCGAGGATCTGATTCTCACGGAGGTCGGGAGGAAGGATCGACATGGATCCGGTCCGGCGGGGGGGGCCGATGTGGAATCGGGTGTCGGCGGGCCAGGTTGCNATGTAGCCGCCGCCCGCCGGCAGATACTCGGAACGTGGAAACACGGCCCAGAGTCCGGCGGCCCGACGAACGTACCGACCGGCCGGGGTGTCCTCCCGCATCAGCTGCTCGAAGCCGTACGGCACCTGAAGCCCGTACTGGACCTCACGCAGACTGGTCGAGAGTCCGGAGGCGTCCTCGACGAAGGCATCGACGGGAACGAGTTCCTCCTGCACCGAATCCTGAGCGGTGGAAATCGAAGGCAACGACAGCACGAGCCCGGCCACGAGCGAATGGCAGATCGAACCATGGATGCATCGAATCATCGTCCGCACTCCAGGGCCGTCGGCCCCGTCCTCTTGAACAGTACACTCATCGTCTNCCGGAGCCACCGGACATCGCCGATTTCCTGCATGGAGCTTCTGGCCGGCATGCATTCCTATCCCGAACCCCTCGTCGCAGCCGTCCTGACCGGTGGAACATCACGCCGAATGGGGCAGGCCAAGCACGATCTCCGGTGTCCCGACGGTCGACGACTGATCGATCTGGTGGTCGATGCGTGCCGGGGGGTGACCACGCAGATCGTGATCTGCGGACCCCCGGACATCCTGCCCGATCGACCGCACGTGGAGGATCGAGTTCCGGGACAGGGCCCGCTGGCGGCCNTTGAGGCCCTGCTGGCCAGCGGCCACGGCACCCGCTATCTGGTGGTGCCCTGCGACATGCCCGCCCTGGCATCCGATGATCTCCGTCGTCTGGCGGATGCCGACCACGGCTTGGCGGTCTTCCGGGAGCAGGCCGGAGATCCACCACACTCCCTTCCGATGCTGATCGCGTCCGGGCTGTCCGCAACCGTCTCCGCACGTCTCGCGTCGGACGACCGCTCCCTGCAGGGACTGCTGCAGGACGTCGATGCGATTCGGGTGGAGCCTCCGCCGGCCCGGCGGCTGCGCAACATCAACACCCCCGAAGAGTGGGCCGAGTGGTGCGGTTCACGAACCGACGGCTGAACGACTGCGGACCCGAACCGGTATTCCCTTGAANGCGGGGGTCCTCGAGACCGGATCCACGCGTCGGGGAATCAGCACGTTCGCCTCCGGGTAGTACATCACCGCGTTGCCCGGCCGAATGTCGATGGCCCGGACGTGCACCACCATCGATCCCGTTTCGGTCGAGACCTCCACCCGTTCGTCGTGGGCGAGTCCGAACCGGTCCATGTCGTCCTGGTGCATCAGGATGACGTCGCGACGATCCTGCCCCCGATAGAGGTCCTCCTCCTCGTAGACGACGGTGTTGAACTGCCCTTCGCTTCGAATCGTCATGAGGCGGAGCTCGTCGTCCCGCAGTGCATCGCTCCGGGGCAGCGCGACGTCGTGCACGCAGGCACGACCCGTTTCCGTCGCGAACCGGGGAGTGTGGAACGTCCGACCCTCGATCTGAAACTCCTCCCGGCTCTCTCCGATGCCGGAGATCGCCTCGTACCCGGGCACCACGCGCGCGATCAGGGCACGGATCTCCTCGTGCGAACGCAGGGACGTCCAGTCGAACGCACCCTCATCGCCGAGCACTCTCGACGCGAGATCGGTGATGACCTCGACCTCGCTGCGAGGTCCTTCATGACGGGCGCGACCTCCGTCGCTGAGACGCACGTAGTTGAACATCGACTCCTGCGTCGTCGATTGCGACTCCTCGTCGCGGGGAAGGACCGGCAGGATGATCGTTTCGCGTCCGCACCCGTGGGCGTGGCCNGTGTTGAGGGTGGTGGACAGGTGGACGACCTGATCGATGCAGCGGAACGATTCGGCCGCGAAGGCGGAATCCGGATTCGATCCGTAGAGGTTGCCACCGAGGCAGAGGGCGAACCGCACCGACCCCGATCTCGCCGCCTCCATGCAGGCCAGCGTGTCCATGCCGGGTGACGTGGGCATCGGAACGTTCGCGACGTGCTCGAGCTCGCGGAAGAACGCCTCCTTCAGCTTCGGGACGACTCCCATGGATCCGATCCCCTGCACGTTCGAATGGCCGCGCAGCGGAAGCAGGCCGCATCCGGGACGTCCCAGTTGTCCGGTGGCGATGGCGAGATTGGCGATCATCTGCACGTTCCCGACGCCATGGTCGTGGTGCGTGATCCCCATGGCCCAGCAGAAGATCGACCGCTCCGAGTCCGCGCAGAGCGATGCCAGCTCCTCGATGACCGACGGGTCCACACCACTGCGACGGACGATCTCGTCCGGATCGAGTCCCCGTATCGTCCGCTCGAATGCATCCCATCCGTCCGCGTGCTGATCGACGAAGGATCGGTCGATCGCCCCGCGTCGAACCAGCGCCCGGATCACGCCCGCCAGCAGCCANCCGTCNCCGCCGATGTGNCCCTGNACGTAGAGATCGTTGATNCGNGAGGCGCGNATCATGCTGCGCACGTCGGANGGGACCTTGAANCGNTCCAGTCCCANTTCNCGCAGNGGNTTGATNACNACCACNCGGCCACCCCGNCNNCGCACCTCCACNAGCGANCGCATGAGACGCGGGTGGTTGGAGGAGGGGTTGGCCCCGATCAGCACCACCAGATCGCATTCGTGCAGATCGTCGAGGACGACGGTCGCGGTGCCCGAACCGGTCACGGACGCGAGCCCCACCCCCGACGCCTGGTGGCAGTAGTAGGAGCAGTTGTTGATGTTGTTGGTTCCCCAGCATCGTGCCATCAGCTGNANCAGGAANCCNGCTTCGTTNGANGANCGGCCNGAGAAGTAGAAGAANGANTNNTCNGGNGGCGNNCGCNCCNAGCNGNNNNGCGATCCGATCCANCGCNTCGTCCCANNCGATCTCNCGNTAGTGNNNNTCNAGNGGNCCGCAGACACACCGGNNNNGTCANTCGNCCNGCNGCCTCCAGTTCCCNNGGCGTCATNNNCTGCATGNNCNNGANNGANANGTCNTCGAAGAANTGNNTCGGCANCGCNCCCTGCAGATCCGCCNCCATNGCCTGNACGGANTTCTTGCAGACCTCGGGNAANCGNCCGNNNTCGTTGACCATCCCNCCNTGCTGACCGCCCATTCCCAACGCACAGGTCTTGCAGGCATTGCGCGTCCGCATCGCCTTCCACATGCGGAGAAAACCGCCCGTGGCCCTGGCGTGCTTGAGGGTGTAGAAGATTGCCGGCCAGCCACCGGCCGCCCTGATGCGTCGCACGGATGTACCTCCTGATCAATGGTACGCCAACGCGGGGGGACGAGTCGTGCACCGTCGATTAGCATGCCTGCATGGTCGACAGCATCACGGTTGCAGAGGACACTCCGGACCACGGACGAATTCTGATCATCGACCCGGGTGAAGTCAGTCGGACCATCCTGGGCGATTTCCTGTCGGACCGGGGATTCGACGTGGTCATGGCCCGGGGGCAGACCGAGGCGATCGAACGACTCGACGACGACTCCTTCGATCTGGTCGTTCTCGATACGGATCTCGACGACGGACACNGTTTCGGCCTGCTGAAGCAGATTCGCCGACGCCATCTCGCCGCCGTGCTTCCCGTGATCGTTGCATCCTCGCGCGATCAGTCCGAGGTGGTTGTCGAGTCCTTNCGCCACGGCACCAACGACTANGTCACCAAGCCCATCAACCTGCCGGTGCTGCTGGCGAGGATCCGGGCCCTCCTGCTCGTGCGCAACATGCCGATGGCGGAGGACGAGCCGGATTCCACGGTGATGATGATGAAGGATCTGGATCTTCCCGGCGTCGACGGAAGACTCCAGCAGGCGGTCGGCGGGGCACGCAAACTGCGAACCATCTGCGACATCCTGCGGGAGAAGCTCCATGCGGAGCGGGCGACCGTCTTTCGCTTCGACGAACCGAGAAACGAACTGCTGACCGCCGTCGCCCATCGGGACGAAGTCGCCGGCAGCGACGAATCGCTGCTGATCCGCATGCCCGCCGACCGCGGTCTGGCCGGNGCGGCGCTGACCGACGACGACATCATCCGGGTCGANGACGCCTACCGGGACGACCGNTTCAATCGGGACATCGACNTNCNGACCGGCTNCCGNACCCGCAGCGTGATCGCNTTCCCGCTGCACGCGGNGGATGGACGGCGCATCGGCGTGGCCCAGGTCCTCAACCAGCGTGACGGAGGATTCGGCTCGGCGCACGTCAAGATGGTCCGACAACTCGCGCCCCGGTGCGCCGAGGCGCTCTCGCTGGCCTTCTTCGAAAGCGACGATGAACTCAATCTCGCCGAGACGATCGTGGCCAGTCCCGCGGTCGATTCCCTCGCCGACACCGTCNTGCCCGCGATCCCGGCCCACGTGGACGACAGTCGCGCCTACGGAGCCGCCCAGAGCGAGAAGCAGAATCCGTACGCCATGGTCGGACGCCACATCGGTCGCTACAGCGTCACCGACGTGCTGGGCATGGGCGGTCAGGGGTTCGTGTTGAATGCCCACGACGATCTCATCGACCGCGACGTCGCCATCAAGATGGTGAACATCGACGTGACGAGGCANCCGATGGCCCGGGACCGCTTCATGCACGAGGTGCGGACCATGGGGCAGATCAACCATCCCAATACGGTGACCATCTACGACGTTGGTGAATACGAATCGTCCCTCTACCTCGTCATGGAGAAGGGGGAGGGCGGCACCGCGTGGAAACTCATCGACGACAGCGAGCGGGTGCCGTGGATTCGTGCGGTCCAGATCATCATCGATGCGTGCGAGGGCCTCGACGCCGCGCACCGGCGTGGACTGATCCACCGCGACATCAAGCCGGACAACATCCTGCTGACGGCCGAGGGAGCGGGCAAGCTCACCGACTTCGGTCTGGCCCTGGCGCCGAACACCGACGACGTCGCCGGCGCCGGACGGATCGTGGGGACGCCGCACTACATGAGTCCCGAACAGTGCGGACGGGGAGAGGTCGATCATCGAAGCGATCTCTACTCGCTCGGGGGAACCTTCCACCATCTGCTGGTGTCGCAGCCCCCGTACCCCGGTCGACCGAAGCTGCACGATCTGCTCCACGCCCACCGTGAGGAGGANGTCCCGGATCCGCTGTCGGTCGACCCCGCCCTGCCCGCCGAATGCGCCACCATCGTCCGCATGGCCATGGCCAAGGACCCGGATGCCCGGTACCAGAATTCGACGCAGATGCGGCAGGATCTCGAGTGGCTCCGCGAACTCGGCCGGCGCCACGGCTGACCCCGCCCGTCCCGCCGGTACAATGCCCTGATGCAGCCGGATTCCACCGGACAATCGATGTTCGTCACCCCCCGGGTCGAGGGGCGTTGCCTGACGCTCCGGCTGCGGGGACCGTCGATCAACGAACGGGAATCGTTCATCATCACCACCGAGGCGGCGAAGTCGATCGAGGCGGCGGACGATGTCTGCGCGTTTCTGGTGCTGGACATGCAGGAGATCTCGTTCATCTCGAGCATGGGCATCGGCATGCTGCTCGACCTCCGCAAGCGAGCCACCGCACGGAAGATGAAGATCGTCCTGGCNAACGTGGGTGATCAGCTGAACACCCTGCTCAGCATCGTCAAGCTGGAGAAGCTGCTGTCGGTCTGCAACAGCGAGCGGGATCTGAAGCGGGCGCTCCGCTGATCAGACGACCGTCTCGGCGGTGCGGCGAATGCGGTCCCAGGCGGCGCGGACATGGTCCGTCGTCGTCCGCCACTGGCCGATGCAGCAGCGGATCACGAACCGTCCGTCGAGTTCGCAGTGGGTGAGACTCATGGCCCCCGAATCGTTGAGGGTGTGCAGCAGGGCCCGCGTCGCATCGTCGCCGGCGGCGTGCCGGAAGCACACCATGTTCAGCGAACGGGGGGCGGCGACTTCCAGCCGCGGCTCGTCCCGAATCCACGATTCCAATTCGGTGGCGAGCCGGACGTGCGTGCGGACCATGCTCCGAAGACCGGACAGACCGATGCCCCGGTAGAGGAACCACAGCTTCAGGGCCCGGAATCGTCGTCCGAGCGGAATCTGCCAATCCCGGTAGTCGATCACCTGTCCGCTGTCCGTCGCACGGTTGCGGAGGTATTCGGGCATGATGCTCATCGCCGAGACCAGGGACGCCGTGTCGCGCAGCCACAGGCAACTGCAATCGAACGCCGCTCCCATCCACTTGTGCGGATTGAAGTTCCAGCTGTCGACGTGCTCGATGCCCGCGTGCATCCCGCGGAACTCCTCGCACAGCGCCGCCGTGCCCATCATCGCCGCATCGACGTGCACCCACAGATCGTGCGTCCGGGCGATCGCACCGATCTCCGNCAGGGGATCGAACCCCCCCGACGCCGTGGTGCCGAGCGTCACGTTCACGAAGAACGGCCTTGCACCCGCATCGAGATCGGTCTTCAGACGCGATGCGAACTCGTCGGGATGCATCGCGAAGTCCTCGTCGACCCCGATCAGCCGCAGGTGCTCACTGCCGACGCCGCACAACCGCGCCGCCTTCTCGAGACTCGAGTGGGACTGGTTGGAGGTGTAGGCGACCAGCGGGGCCCTCGACTGGTCGAGACCGTGCGTCCCGCTGCGTCCGGCCGTCGCCCGATCTCGTGCCGCGATCATGCACGCCAGCGCCGCACTGCTCGCGGTGTCCTGGAGCACGCCGCCTCCGGGGCCCTCCACATCGAAGCGAAAGGCCTCGGGCAGTCCGAGGGCACGGGCCGTCCAGTCGAGCATGCGCATCTCGACCTCCGTGCAGGCCGGACTCGTCGACCAGAGCATTCCCTGCACGCCCAACCCGGTGGACAGCATGTCGCCCAGCAGCGACGCCTCCGCGGCATTGGCGGGGAAGTAGGCGAACCAGTTCGGCGACTGCCAGTTGGAGACGGCGGGGACCACGATGGAATCCACGTCGGCGAGGATGGCGTCGATCGTCTCCGGATCCTCGGGCGGTTCGGCCGGCAGGGCATCGAACACCGAACCGGGCTCCACCTGAGCCATCACCGGCAGATCCTCGGCCCGACCGCGGTAGTCCGCGATCCAGTCGACCACCCGGTGCCCGGCCCGACGGTAGTCGTCGAGATTCACCTTGTCGTGGGGCAGTCGGGCCATCAGGCGGGAAGCGTGGCCAGTTCACCCTGCACTTCGTCCATGAGACGCTTCATGGTGTCGGGGCCGAAGTCGAAGGTGAGATCCGCCGCCTCGAAGAGTTCCGGCAGCGGGCGTGAGCCACCCAGCGTCATGGCCCGTCGGTAGTTCTCGATGGCCTGGCCACGATCCTGCCGGTACTGCATCCAGAGCTGCAGGGCGCCCAGCTGGGCGATGCCGTANTCGATGTAGTAGAAGGGCACCCGGAACAGATGCAGCTGGCGATGCCAGGCCTTGGCCCGCTGCGTCTCGAATCCCTCCCAGGACACGTCCGCTCCGTAGAGTCCGTCCAGTTCCAGCCAGTAGATGTCGCGCTGTTCCGACGTATGGTCCGGGTGGGTGTAGATCCAGTGCTGGAAGGCGTCGATCTGGGCGATCCACGAGAGGGTGCGGACAAGGTCCTCCAGATGCGCACGTCGCGCCCGGTCGGCGGCCTCCTCGTCGTAGAACTCCTCCAGGAACGGATGCGCCAGCAGCTCCATGCTCATCGAGGCGACTTCGGCGAACTCGATGGGTGCATGGCGGTAGGCGACCAGCGGATCGTCCTTGCTGAGAATGGAATGGAACGCGTGGCCGGCTTCGTGCACCATCGTCACCAGATCCCGCTGCAGTCCGGCGGCGTTCATGAAGATGAACGGAACACGTCGTCGATCCCGGTTGTACTGGTAGCCGCCGGGCGCCTTGCCCTTGCGCGATTCCAGATCGAGGCTGTCGCCGCCCCGCATGGTGTCGAACATGCCCCCAAGCGAACCGTCCATCCGGTGGAACAGCCTGGAGGTCCGGTCCACGAGGTCGTCGGCCCCCTCGAAGGGACGCAGTGGATCACGCCCGTGCACATCGACTTCGAGATCCCAGGGACGCAGGACGTCGACCCCGAGCAGGCGGGCCCGCTCGCGGTTGAGTTCGTGGTGGATGGGCACGCAGATCTCCCGGGCCGCCCGATGGAAGGACTGGCAGTCCGCCGGCGTGTAGTCGAAGCGGTGCATGGCCGCGAATGCGTACTCCATGTAGTTCTCGTGATCCGCATTGCGTGCGACCTCGTCCCGGATGGCGACCATCCGATCGAAGAAGCCGTCGATCGGCTCGTGGTCCCGGTAGCGACGCTCCACGATGGAAGTCCACGCTCGCTCGCGAACCGAGCGGTCGTTCTCCTGCACGAAGCGACCCATCTGCGGCATGGTGTATTCCTCGCCGTCGAATTCGATGGACATCGCACCGCAGATCTCGTCGTACTGCTGTCCGAGCTTGGTGTCGTCGGTCTGCAACGGAATGTTTTCCTCGCGGAACAGCTTGACGTCNGCGTCGAGGTTCCGGAGATAGACTCCGTACCGTTCCTGATCCAGGTCGTCGGCGAACGGACACTGGACGATCCGCCGGTCGAGCTGGAAGGAGACATCCTTGAGCTTCGGTTCCACATGCTCGACGAAGTGCAGGTATGCCTTCTTGGCATCCTCGTCGTCGGTGTGGCAGGTCATCCGGATGTACACGTCGGCCTGGGCTTCGCTCGCGGCGGCGTCGAGTTCGCTTCGATCCAGCAGCAACTGCTCGAGGCAGCCGCCGCAGTTGAGCTTCCGCTCGATGAGGGCCGTGTAGAGCGGCTNCAGCTGATCCCAGTCGAGGGCGTCGAGATCGGAGGGTACGAAGTCGTTGGGCAGGGGATAGGTCGTCATTGGATCTGTTCCAGAATGGGTTCATCGATTCCGCGGGCGGCCACGGGGACGGCGGGCAGTGCAAGTCGTTCCTGCAGCGCGGCGGCCAGGTGGCCGGCGTGCAGCGCATCGGAACAGGGTACGAAGAGGNTGGATCCGCTGCCACTGACGTGCACGGGNCCCTCGGCGANGGCGGCCACCTGCTCGTGCTGAGCGGCCAGGTCGGGGGCCACCCGCATGGCCGGGGCGGCCAGATCGTTGAAGAGTGCGTCGGGATCGGGCACGTGTGCACCGTCCAGCGACAGGACCTCGGACCTTCGGCTCGTGACCGGAAGATCCTCGTCGAAGGCTGCGTAGACGGCCCCGGTCGGACAGGCGACGTCGGGGAACACGAGCACCGCGTGGAACCCGGGGACGTCTGCATGCCGGTGCACGGTCTCGCCGCCCCCCGCCACGACGGCACTGCCGCCGCGGACGAGGAAGGGGACATCGCTGCCGAGCGTCGCCCCGATGGATGCGAGGGTCGTGTCATCGAGTCCGAGTTCATGCAGTTCGTTGACGGCGCGCAGCATGGCGGCCGCATTGGAGGACCCACCCCCGAGCCCGCCACCCACCGGGATCCGCTTCTCGAGCTTCATCTGCACCGGCAGGGAGCGGCCGACGTGCTCCTCGAGGGCCAGATGGGCGCGGACGGCGAGATCGGAGGTGATCGACCAGTCGATGTCGCTGCGGCGGTGCGCATCGTCGTGCCAGAGGATGGCGTAGCGCGACAGGCGATCCGGTTCGAGGCGGATCACCTCGAGGTCGTCGACCAGATCGACGGTCACCATCCACGATGCGATCGGGTGCATTCCGTCCTCGCGCGGCGGATCCACGGCCAGCAGCAGGTTGAGCTTGGCGGGACAGGTGGTGGTGATGACGCGTCGCGAGGTCATGATGCGCTCCGGATCCAAATGGTAACGTAGCCCTCAACCGGAAGGGATTCACCCGCCGAACCAAAAGAGGAGCATTCGAATGTCAATACCGATCTCGACGACCTTCGACATCGAGGGGCACCACATTGTTGAGTACAAGGGTGTCGTACGCGGCATCGTGGTCCGGTCACCGACCATCTCCCAGGGCATCATGGGTGGCCTCAAGTCCGTGATCGGCGGCAAGATCGGCGCCTACACCCAGATGTGCGAACAGGCCCGGCAGGATGCCCTGAACCATCTGCTCGAGCACGCCGAGACGATGGGCGCCAATGCGGTGGTCGGATTCCGCTACGACTCGGCGGAGATCGGGGAGAGCGCCACGGAAGTGCTCTGCTACGGCACCGCCGTGGTCATCGAGCCCGCCCCATAGGACTCAGGCGTCCGTCCAGGGCGTACGGTCGCGGGTCGAAACCGTGAACTCACAGTCCGGCATCGCCGCGGACAACCGGTCACGTAGATGCGGAAGGTACCCGCGCTCGGTGTTCGTGTGACCCGCGAGAACCACCGTGATGCCGCGATCGACCGCCGACAGCACGTCGTGATGCCGCATCTCGCCGGTGACGAACAGCGTGCAGCCCCGTGCCGCCGCTTGATCAAGCAGCGAACCGCCGGCGCCGGGACACAGGCCGACATGCTCGTGCCGTTCGGGACCACCACGGCCCTCGGCGACCCGCAGCGTCGACACACCGAGGTGCGACTTCAGCGAGGCGACCACCTCTCCGGTCGATTTCGATTCGGCCAGCTGCAGACAGCGGCCGATGCCCGTGTCGTGCATCGGTCGATCGGCCAGCGGAACCACGTGCATCGGCGGTTCCTCGTAGGGGTGCGCCGAACGCAGCGCCGCCAGCACCGCGGCCAGACCCCGATTCGAACTGACCATCATCAGACGGCGTTCGGCGCCCCGCTCGAGCTGTCCGGCCGAGCCGACCGCCGGATCGATGCCGGTTCCACCGATGAACGTGCCTTCGTTCTCGATGCTGGTCGAGCAGTGGGTGTAGTCGCCGATGGTGCCCGCGCCGGCATCACCCATCGCGCTGCGGACCGCATCCACCGCGTCATGGGGGACGTACGTCACCACCTTGCATCGTTCGTGCGAACCCAGTTCGGTCGCGTGCTCGATCGGTGCGACGGTCCCGCTGCCCACGCCCTCGGCCAACCAGTCGGTCATGCCGCCGGGCGCCGCGTCCAGCGCGGTGTGCGGACTGTACAGGGCGATGCGCGATGCCGCAGCACGCAGTACGACCGCCGAGACGGGGTCGTCGGCCACCAGCCGCTTGAGTCCGGAGAAGATGGGGGGGTGGTAGGCGATGACCGCATCGGACTCCGCCCGCTCGGCCTCGTCCAGCACGTCCATCGTGAGGTCGATGGTCAGCAGCACGCTCTGCAGGGACCGGGTCGGATCGCCGACCAGCAGCCCCGTATTGTCCCACTCGGCCGCGTGGGCGGAGGGGGCGAGGGATTCCATCGTGATGACAAGTTCCTGAATCGTGGTGGGCACGGAAAGCTCCTCTCGGCCCGTTTGTACCACACGGAACGACCCGGAAGCGAGCCGTCTATAATCGCCATTCCACCATGCAGCACGGAGAGCACCCATGCGACGCTTCAGCCTGACCGAATCCACCAATCCCGCCCTACGCAACGCGGACGTCTTTACCTCCGCAGCCGCAACGGAAACCGCCAGCATCCAGGGCGTGGTCAACAAGACCGCCATGCTGACCGTCATCGCCGTGATCGGCGGAGCCATCGGCGTCTCCATCGCACCTTCCCTGGGGCAGGGAGCCCTGCTGGGCGTGGTGCTGCTGACCGCCCTGGTCACCCTCGGGCTGTACTTTGCCGCCATCGCCAGGCCGATGGCCTCGGTCGTGCTCGCCCCGATCTACGCGATCATCGAAGGGTGCTTCCTGGGCATCTTCACCAGCATGATCGACCGCTGGCTGGCCGCCAACGACTGGGCCGTCTCCGGGGGCGTCGCGCTCCAGGCCTTCGTCATCACCATCGCCATTCTGGCCTCCATGCTGATTCTCTATACGACCCGGATCCTGCAGCCGACGCGGAAGTTCCAGGCCGTCGTCGGAACCTGCA
>PAAB01000026.1 GCA_002591705.1 Phycisphaerae bacterium | reverse complement strand
AGTTCCGCCAGTTGATTTCGTTCTTCGGTCATCGCCTGGATTCCTTTCAAAGGACCATTTCAGTTCAATACGTTCAATTACGAACCACAGATCGCAGGGTATATCTCGAGGGTACCGCCGTCCGGGCGCGTTGACCACGCGAGAGATTCGAAACAGGCTGCGAATGAATGTCCAAAACGCACAACCGCCCCGGAATCGAGGTCGATGCGGGGCGGCAGCGGATTGAATGGGCGATACAGGACTCGAACCTGTGACCTCACGGGTGTGATCCGTGCGTTCTAGCCAACTGAACTAATCGCCCGAAGGGGATAGTATAACCTCGTCGTCGAATTCGTCGGGGTCAGCCGTTGCCCTGGGAGGGCACATCCGACTCCGGCATGACCTTCCCCATGGCATCCTGGACGGATGAATCGCCCCGGGCCACGGACTGGTCGTCGAGTTGCGGCGGATTGCTGGATCGGGTCTCCACCTCGTCCTCGATCCCCTTCACACCCCGCTTGAACTCGACGATGCTGCGGCCGATGCTGCGACCGACCTCCGGAAGCCGCCGACCGAAGATCAGCAGACCGATGACCAGCAGCACGATCATCTCGGTCGGGCCGGGAAGGCCGATGGCGAGGTTCACGGATGGGAGCAGGGTCGACTCGATCATGGCACGGATTCCTTGCGTTTGCGAAGCAGCGGGATGCTGCCTGAATGCCTCATTCTACCGTGTCGACCAGCGACGGGGGACGCAATGAATGAATCGGGGGCTCACCNGACGCGAAGTCGTGTTTTCGGGCCATTCCGGCCGATAGAAAGGGCATCCTGCGATACTGGAACCAAGGAGCCTCTTGACGATGCGACACGCCGGCACGCCCGTTCTCGGACCTCTTTCAATCGCGGTCGCGACCGTGATCCTCCTGACGGGATGCAGCCAGCAGGCCGAACCGGCCAAGGTCGCGGCCACCAAGAACNACNACCGCCCCCTGNCNNNCGGGACCATGCCCCTGCGAAAGGTCCGGTCGCCCGAACGCATGCCCGACCTCGCGGCCGCCTGGAGCCAGCGGGACGTCTTCCTCGGCGACGCCATGGACCGGAGCATCGCCTGGTACGACGCCCCCTCCAGCCGCCAGTGGTTCCCCTGCTGCAACATCACCCACGAGCAGGCCAAGGCCTCCGTGGTGGCCATGCGGGAGCTGATGCGGACCACCCCCGACCCGGACACCTTCGCCNAGGAGGTCGAACGCCGATTCGACGTCTACGAATCGGTCGGCTGCGACGGGGACGGGACCGTGCTGTTCACCGGCTACTACGCACCGGACTTCAACGCCTCCCGCACGCGGAGCGAGCGGTTCAACACCCCGCTCTACGGACGTCCGCACGATCTCGCGACGCACCCCCTCGACGGCAAGCCGCTGGGCCGCATGCTGCCCGACGGCACCATCGTCACGTATCCGGCGCGGCGCACCATCGAACGCACCGGCATGCTCGACGGGACCGAAGTGGTCTGGCTCGAGGATCCGCTTTCGGCCTACATCGTCCACGTGAACGGATCGGCCAAGCTCCGGATGGACGACGGAACCATCGCGTACTTCGGCTACGCGGGCAAGACCGACCGTCCCTACACGGGACTCGGACGGTCGATGGTCGACTCCGGCTACCTGCAGGAGAGCGAACTGAGCCTGCCGGCGATCCGCCGGGCCTGGCAGCGTGATCCGGACGGCATCGAGGAGCTCATCCACCGGAACGAGAACTACGTGTTCTTCCAGGAGTATTCCGGAGACAGCTGGCCGGCGGGATCGCTCGGAGTCCCGGTGACGGCGGAGCGNTCNCTGGCCACCGACAAGACGATCTTCCCGCGGGGATCGATCGTCCTGGTGGACACCGATGCGGTGACCCTGTCCAGCGGCCCCCGCCCCTTCGTCCAGTTCATGCTCGATCAGGACACCGGCGGTGCCATCAACGCCCCGGGGCGGGCGGACATCTTCATGGGGATCGGAGCCACCGCGGAGATTCTCGCCGGAGGCCAGTACGCCGAAGGCCGGATGTACTACTTCTTCCTCAAGCCCGACCCGTCATTCGCCAGCGTCCGGTAGCGGCCGCCACCGGACCCGAAGTTCTCCGATGCCCGGCCAGCGCCGGTCCCACGTGATCTGATCCACCTCCGGGTCGACGGCCCGGGATTCGATCAGTCGGATGCTGGCGTCCCGCTGATCCAGCTGGATCCACCCCTCTCCGACCGAAACCCCCAGCAGCCAGCAGCCCACCAGCAGCAGGACCGCCCGCTCCACCCACTGCAAGCTGAGCTCCAGCGGCTTGGGCGGCACGAGGGAGCTTCCGCATTCCGTGCAACGCGAGCCCCCCTTCGGCAGCGGGTAGCCACACCGGCCGCACCGCCCGTGGCCCAGCCGCTTCCGTGCCTTCAGATTTCCCAGTACGGAAGGCAGTTCCCAGAGGAATGCCACCCAGCACACGAGGAGCATGAGAATGAGACACACGACGGCAATCGGCACCGGCTCCAATCCCACGCTCGATCGGGCCGGAGCCGTGATGCTCGTGACGAACATCGATCGNATGCCCACGAAGGACATGAAGGAGAAGAGCGTCAGCAGGAATACGGTTGCAAGTCGGACAGTCAGGTTCATTCATCAAGCCCGAAGGCAGCACCACGCTTCTGGACGCGGTCCACAACCGCAGGATCCATCCGGATGATAGGCGGCCAGGGTCGAACAGGCTCGTCATTCCGCTCCCATCCAACGTGTTTGCATGTCCCGTCGAAGGCGATCCGATGCGCACGTTCGTGGCGATCACGAAGCGCGTCCATGTTGGCAAAGAGCATGAACAGGGCCCGTTCGTGGTTGGCCGGATCGATATCCGCATCCACCGCCAGGACCACATCGGCTCCGTCTCCCTTGGCGGCAGCGTCGAGAATCGACTCGATGACCTCGCTGGAACNTCCGGGTGCGGACGAATNGACGGCGGCGATCACGATCCGACCGAGCCCCCAGTCGGGCACCTCGATGCCATGGNCGCTCCGGCCGTCCACCAGCGGCGCGAGCATCGCCCGAACCGCCGCACGATCCGACGGGGGCGGCGAGCCCACCGGAATGCCCAACACCTCCTCGCCGGGGATCGAAGGCGTGGCATCGATCCCCATCTTTCCACCCGCGCCGAGCCGGGGAGCGGAGTGGTCGAGGATGTCCAGCGGACCGTTGACCACTTCCAGATCGCGAGGGAACTCCGCGTGAGCGGCGACCGCCTTCAGCACGGCCTCGTGATCATGCACGTCGACGGATTCGTCCACGACGATGATCGACTTGGTCCAGGCCATCTGCCCTGCACCCCAGATGGCGTGCATGACCCGACGAGCCTGCAGCGGGTAGGCCTTCGCGATCTGGACGAAGGCGCACTGGTGAAACGATCCGAACATCGGAAGGTGGTAGTCCACGACGTCCGGAATGAGGGTCTGCAGCAGGGGCAGGAAGATGCGTTCGGTGGCCTTGCCCAGGTAGTAGTCCTCCTGCGGCGGCTGGCCGACGATGGTCGCGGGAAAGACGGCGTTGCGCCGATGGGTGATCGCACTGACCTCCACGATCGGATAGCGGTCGGGCATCGAATAGAACCCGGTGTGATCACCGAACGGCCCTTCGAACACCGCACCGGGCCCCAGCGGCTCGTCGCCGGCGGGATCCCATCCGATGGGCCCCGCATCGGTCCGCACGTGTCCCTCGATGACGATCTCGCTGTTGGCCGGAACCCGCAGCGGCACCGTGGTTCCCTTGACCAGCGGAATCCCCCCCCGGTTCAGATACCCGGCCAGCAGCAGTTCGCTGATGCCCGGAGGAAGCGGCGCGGACGCGGCGTACGGCATGATCGACTCGCCGCCGAAGCAGATGGCGACGGGCATCGGTTCACCGATCGCCTTCCACGAACGCCAGTGCGATGCCCCGTCGTGATGGACATGCCAGTGCATGACCAGACGCGTGTCGTCGATGAGCTGCACACGGTACATGCCGATGTTGTGACTGGGTGGCGACGGATCGTTCCGGTCGTCCGCGTGGATCGTGTGGATTCCCGCAAAGGTGATGTAGCGACCTCCGCCCGATTCGGTCCCCGTCGATTCCGGGGACGGTATGCCGACGGCCGCAGGATCACCGTCGTGCGGCCAGCATTTCAGCAGCGGAAGCCGGGTGAGGTCCACTTCACCCGCATCGGAGCGGCGAACCACCTCCTGGCATGCTCCCGAGCGACGCAGCTTCGGCTTGGAGTGAAGAAGCAGCGGAAGGAACTGCCGCCCCATCCGCACCGCATCACGAAGACCACGTGGAGGCTGCGGCTGNGCAATGGCGGCAAGTTGCCGGGCAATCGATTCGAACCCGAGCGCGTCATGACAGCCCAACGCCAGTTCGGTCCGCACGTAGGATCCGTAGACATTGATGGCCAGTGGGAAGTCGGATCCCTCCACGGACTCGAACAGCAGCGCTCGTCCACCGAGGTCCGCATGCCGGGGATCGAAACTGCGGGCTGCCTCACTCACCAGATCGGTTCTCGACTTGCTGTGCCGATCCACGATCTCNGTGACTTCGAGGATCGGAGACACCGGCTCGGTGATGCGCAGCAGCGTACCGAGGTCTTCAAGACGACGAAGGAACGATCCGAGATCCGAATAGACAGCAGATGGCATCCGGACAGAATACCGCGCCGGTGCAGCATCCCGCACCATGACGTACCCTGTCGACCATGGCCAGCGGATCGATCATCGACATCAGCGATGCATACAAAACCTTCGGCAGGAACATCCATGCCCTGCGAGGGGTCGACATGCAGGTGGCCCCCGGCGAGGTCTTCGGGCTGCTGGGCCCCAACGGAGCCGGAAAATCCACGCTGGTCAAGATCCTGATGACGGTGGTCCGTCCGNCCCGACTGGCGGGAACGCTTCTGGGTCGCCCGGTGGGCGACCCGCAGACGCTCGCCCGGGTGGGCTACCTTCCGGAACANCACAACTTCCCNNCCTACCTGACCGGACGNCAGGTCATCCAGTTCGTGGGGGCGATGACGGGAATGCCCCGTCAGGCCCGACGCCGCAGCACCGATCGACTGCTCAAGCGGGTGGGCATGTGGGACTGGGCCGACAAGCGCGTCAAGAGCTATTCCAAGGGCATGCTCCAGCGCATCGGCCTCGCCCAGGCGCTGGTGAACACGCCCGAACTCGTCCTGCTGGACGAGCCGACCGACGGCGTCGATCCGGTGGGTCGACAGCAGATCCGGGACCTGCTGCTGGAACTGCGCGACGAGGGCATGACCGTCTTTCTCAACAGTCATCTGCTGAGCGAACTGGAGATGGTGTGCAACCGGGTGGCCATCATGGTCAAGGGCCGCGTCGCCATGCAGGGCACCATCGAGGAACTGACCGCGGACAGCCGACGGTTCGAAATTCGGACAACGGGACCGGCTCCGGACTGGATCCGGTCACTGCCCGACGTGACGTCGCACCCCGAGGACCGGCNGACGCTGCTCAGGATCCGCGGCCAGGACGCGGAAGCGATCCAACCCCTGATCGACCGCCTGCGAAGCGAGAAACGGGCCATCCTCGAAATCAAACCCGTNCGTGAATCACTCGAGGACCTCTTCATGCGGGCCGTCTCCAACGATGAGGGAGGATTCGACGAGCCGGGTGCCTTCCGGGGGAACGAGGGGGAACAGGCATGACCCAGACCGTCGCCCTCTTCGTGGATGCATATCGCCTGCTGAACGCACGGAAGATCTTCTGGTTCACGCTGATCCTGACCGTCCTGGTCGTCCTCTGCTTCGCTCTGGTGGGCATCAACGACCAGGGCATCCGCATCATCACGTGGGACATCGAAATCCCCGGCGTCAACACGCGGACCGGCTGGAGCCCCGAATACTTCTACAAGTTCATCTTCAACAATCTGGGCATCGGAATCTGGCTGTCGTGGGTGGCGACCATCCTCGGCCTCGTCACCACCTCGGGGATCTTCCCGGAATTCATCAGCACGGGATCCATCGACCTGATCCTCAGCAAGCCGATCGGACGATTCCGACTGTTCATGACCAAGTACGTCAGCGGCCTGCTGTTCGTCCTCCTGCAGGTCTGCGTGTTCTGCGGCGGCAGCTTCGTGGTCATCGGACTTCGCGNAGGCGTCTGGCTTCCGGGAATCTTCATCTCCATTCCCCTNGTGGTGCTCTTCTTCTCCTATCTGTACGCGTTCAGCGTGTTCTTCGGCATCCTGACCCGCTCGACCATCGCCGCCCTGCTGCTGACCATCCTCTGCTGGTTCGCGATCTTCATCGTGCAGTCTTCGGAAAGCACCCTGCTCTTCTTCGTGAAGTACCAGGAACAGAAGATTGCGACCTACGAAGAGAATCTGGAGCGATCACGCACGCAGCTGGCCGGCGTGCAGAACCCCGAGGATCGNGAGCGATGGGACTTCCTGTACCAGACGATCGAAGCCCGGNAGAACAACCTCGAGGAGGCACTCGATTCCGGCTCGGGTGTCCGGATTGCCCACACCATTCTGTCGGGAGCCATGACGGTGCTGCCGAAGACCAGTCAGACACTGGATCTGCTTTCACGCTGGACGGTGGACATGGCGGACCTGCCGGAACGCACGGCCGATCAGCGCCCGCCCCTCATCACGGAAGACGGAGAATTCGAAGCCAACGAGGCCGAGATCGCGTTTGCCGTCGAGGATGAAGTGAAATCCCGATCACCCTTGTGGATCATCGGAACCTCCCTGCTCTTCGAACTGGTCCTGTGCCTGGGCGCCGGTTGGCTCTTCTGCCGCCGGGACTACTGAACCTGTTTCCCAAGTTCATCCCCCCGGTCCCGGGCCGCGGCCACCCCGGCCCGGACGGTCTCCACGAATCCATGCTCGCGCATGACGTTCAGGCCCGCCTCGGTGGTTCCCCCCTTGGAGGCGATCCCGGCGAGCAGACGCTCGATCGACTGATCGGACGTCTCCAGCGTCCGGGCCGCGGCCAGGATCGTCTGACGAACCATGGTGTGGGACAGATCCGATTCGAATCCGACCGACTCCGCCGCTTCGACCATCGCCGCCGCGAGCAGGTACACCCATCCGGGACCGGAACCGCTGACCGCAGTGGCGGCGCTCAGGAGATGCTCCGGAACATCGGCCACGAGTCCGACGGCTCCGAACAAGCGATCGACGAACTCGACGTCCGCTTTGCTCGCACCGGGACCCGGTGCAACGGCGGTCATCGAACAGTGCAGCAGGGCCCCCATGTTGGGCATCGTCCTGACCACTCGACACCCGCCCCCCAGCGCGGTGCGGATCGCGTCCGATCCGATCCCCGCCATCACGGAGATCAGCAGGTGATCCGAAGCAAGCCCTCCGAGCTCCTTCGCAGCCGCTGCGAACTCCTGCGGGCGGACNGCACAGAGAATCCGCGAGGCGGAATGCAGTTCGGACGTCGAACCTGCAATCCGACAGCCCTGCGACGCGAAGCGTTCGAGCCGTTCGGATGCGTGATCGGCCAGTACCACCGAGCCGGGATCCAGCACCCCGTGCTCGAATGCCCCCTGCAGGATGGCGGTGGCGAGATGGCCGACCCCCAGTACGCCCAGTTGATGTTCCATGCCGCTTTCTCCCCATGACTCCATGCCCACGGCACGATTGCCGATCGGTCGATGTAGAATATCAGGCTGGAACGGAGGCCTTTCCACCATGAGCACGACCTACANACTGCCCTTCGAGGAACCGGTGATCGAACTGGAACGCCAGATCGAGACACTTGCGGCACGAGATGACGCGGAATCCATCGCCGACGAGCTCAACAGCCTTCGAACCAACCGCGANCGGCTCCTCGGAAAGATCTACGGGCAACTGTCCCCCTGGGACACGGTCCGGGTCGCCCGCCACCCGAACCGCCCTCAGACCGCCGACTACATCAACATGATCTGNCGCGACTTCCGTGAANTGCACGGCGANCGGNNCTTCGGNGACGANCGNAGCATCATCACCGGANTNGGNCGCATCGGNTCNNNNAAGGNNCTNNTNGTCGGNCANCAGAAGGGNCGNACCACNCAGGANCGNATNGCNTGCCANTTCGGNTGCGCCCANCCNGAGGGNTANCGCAAGGCGNTGNAGAAGATGAANCTGGCNGANAAGTTCGGACTGCCNATCGTGACGTTCATCGACACGCCGGGNGCNTACCACGGGGCTCAAGGCGGAGGAACGTGGACAAGCCGAAGCGATCGCCCTGAACCTTCGGGAAATGAGTCGGCTGCGCACCCCGATCATCAGCATCGTGATCGGTGAAGGCGGATCCGGCGGCGCGTTGGGCATCGGCGTGGCGGATCGGGTCGCAATGATGGAATTCGCCTGGTACTCGGTGATCAGTCCCGAAGGCTGTGCAGCAATCCTCTGGAAGCAGGCCAACGAGGATACGAACACGAAGGCCGCCAGCGCGTTGTCGCTCACGGCCAAGCACAACATGAAGAACGGTCTCATCGATTCGACGATCAAGGAACCGATCGGTGGCGCACACCGCGACCCCAACGCAGCTGCGGAGCAGCTCCAGCGATGGATCATCGACTCCCTGCGGGAACTGGAACGGTTCAATGCGCGATCGCTTGTGGAACGTCGGTACGACAAGTTCCGCCGCATGGGTGCCATGAGCGCCGGCTGAGCATCGGATACCCAAGTTGGCCCGTCCGTTGACGCCTCACCCCACGGCATTTACAATCCCCCGTCCAATGCAGGGCTCATGCCGGCCGCCGTTTGCCGCAACCTGCTGTCTTCAAGTCACTTAGGTATCNGCGGACCCCCCCATGGCCAAGAAGACCACCAAGAAATCATCCAAGAAGTCGGCCAAGAAGGCGGCCAAGAAGGCCACCAAGAAGACGGCCAAGAAGACCGCCAAGAAGGCCACCAAGAAGACGGCCAAGAAGACCGCCAAGAAGACCGCCAAGAAGACGGCCAAGAAGACCGCCAAGAAGACCACCAAGAAGGCCACCAAGAAGACCGCCAAGAAGACGGCCAAGAAGACGGCCAAGAAGACCGCCAAGAAGACCGCCAAGAAGACGGCCAAGAAGGCGGCCAAGAAGACGGCCAAGAAGGCGGCCAAGAAGACCGCCAAGAAGGCCACCAAGAAGAAAGCCGGCGATGCCTCCACCACCAGTGGAGGCAAGCGACGGCGACAGACGGTGCAGGAAGCCGCCCTGGCGGGCGAGGCGGACGAGCGCGGGTACGTGATCGTCAACGGTCGCAGGATTCGTCGCATCTCCATCAATCCCGACAAGATGCCCAAGAAGAAGCGGGCCACCGCGGCCACGAGCACGACCGAAGATGCCAAGGTGAAGATCGCGAACAAGAAGACCAAGCTAACCAAGGCGGAGCTGAAGGAGTTCAAGCAGCTTCTCCTCAAGAAGCGTCAGGAACTCTTCAAGGCCGTGGACTCCCTCGAGCACGAGGCGCTGCGCAGCGATGACGGCGACACGTCCAACATGCCGATCCACATGGCCGATGTGGGTTCCGACGTGTACGAGCAGGATCTGATGCTCGGCATGGCGGCCAGTGAACGCGAACGCATCCGCGAGATCGACGAGGCCCTCGTGCGCATCCAGGAGCGCACCTACGGCATCTGCATGATGACCGGGGATCAGATTCGCAAGGCCAGACTCCGCGCGAAGCCCTGGGCCAAATACAGCATCGACGCCAAGCGTCAGGTCGAGCGCGGCATCGTCTCGTGAATTCGGTTCAACCAGCGGAACCGGCTCCCCAGCAGCCCGCACGGCGATCGGCCAAGGCATGGGTCATCCTGATCGGCGTGTTCTTCGCCGGTCTCGCTCTGGATCTGGGACTGAAGGACTGGAGCTTCGCGAACGTCGCTCACGTCCCCGTCCTCCTGGATCGATCCAGCATCATTGAAAATCCGAATCTCAATCCGATCCCCCGGCACGAAAGCATGGTGGTGATCCAGGGGATTCTCCAACTGGATCTGGTGCTGAATCCCGGAGCGGTCTTCGGCATCGGAGCCGAACAGCGCACCTTCTTCGTCGTCTTCACCCTGGTGGCGGTCACGATCTGCATGGTGGTCTTCATTCGCTGGATGGCGGCCCGCAGCACGATGGCCCAGATCGGANTNGCNCTGGTCCTNGCCGGNGCGGTGGGNAATCTGTGGGANCGCGTGTNCTTCGGCCGNGTCCGGGACTTNCTNCATCTNTTNCCCGACAGTCGNCTNCCGTTCGGNTGGGGNTGGCCCGGCAATCCTCCNAACCCCGAATGGTTCCCGTGGGTCTTCAATNTCGCCGANGTCATGCTNCTGGTCGGNATGGGNNTGCTNCTGCTGCACCTGCANCTCAGNGATCGCCGNGCCGCACTGGCCGCCANGGCGAACTCCGAANCCTCCGACGCATGACCACGGACATCGAATCAANNCGACTNNGGATCAANGGANTNCTGGTGGTCNACAANCCNCCCCTGCTGTCNTCGATGGGNGTNATCTCNCGGGTGNGAGGNCGNTCCCGNGGCGTNCGNACCGGACACGCCGGNACNCTNGATCCNNTNGCNACGGGNGTNCTNGTNGTCGGACTCGGNCGNGCNACGAAGCNGNTNGANTNNNTNATGGGNCTGTCCAAGCGATACCACACCACGATCGANCTCTCCTGCACGACNCCCTCGTNCGANCTCGANCTCGATCCCGTTNCCGTNGATGTNNCNNCNCNTCCCAGCCGNNNNGACATCNAGGACCGTNCTCGACTCNATGNTNGGAACCTGCNTGCAGGCNCCNCCNGCNTTCAGTGCGATCAAGNTNGANGGNAAACGNGCCTACGCCGNNGCNCGNCGNNANCNACACGANGANCTNCCTCCNCGNCCCGTCACCGTGCACGCNCTNGANNTNNCACGNNTACCGAGTGGCCCCNNGNNGACATNGAGATCCANTGCGGNAAGGGNTTCTACGTACGNGCCCTCGCCCGGGANCTNGGNCGNGCCCTGGNATGCGGTGGTNTNTGCNNNNCGATCCANCGNCGAGCCGTCGGNCCCTANACCGANGANCGGGCCATGGCNTTNGANGCCATACCGGACCCGCTGGAACAGGNNCATTTGCTNCCNGTNCCCGAAAANCACNCCGAAACGCACCAAGAACCNTGATTTCNCTTGTGCCGNNCCCCNACGGCTGCTCCAATACGGTTNGGAGAGAGCAGCCCTTNATGAANACNGTNCGAATGATCACCGTGGGTCTGACCCTGACCCTGGCCTCCATCGCCNCCGCNTCACCNGTNGCNCCNCTGCNNNNCGCGGAGACGACNCCGNCNNCCGTGAAGAAGTTCGGAGGNACCGCGCTNCGNNTGNCNNCCNTGCGGNCNGACATCGGNGANGAACTNCGCATGCAGATCCCGCTNNACGCNNNNCGNGANGTGGCGCTGCAACTCCAACGAATCGACGTGCTGGCGCCCGGTGCGGNGCTGGACGTGGCCACCGTGCTGAAGGACGGAACCATCGCGTCGACTCCCATGGACTTTCCGCGGGTCGACTGCTTCCAGGGACACGTCGAAGGGGAGCCCGACTCCCACGTCTTCCTCGCCATCGGCCCCAGCACGGCCAACGGATGGATCGAACGGCAATCCGAACTGCATGTGATCTCGACGCANCCCGANGAAGGCTGGACTGCGATCTACGANCTCAAGACCATCGACCCCGTGGACATGAACTGGAAGGACTTCCACTGCGCCGTCCAGGAGATCGCGGAGCACGAGNNCCACGACGCGAAGAGCACCCGGGCCCGTGGGGACCTCAACTGCCTCGCCATGCTNATGGCGATCGAAACGGACTGGGAGTTCGCAGGCCTCTTCGGTGGGAACCTCGAGGCCGCATCGGAGTACATCCAGACCCTCGTCGGCGCGGTCTCGAGCATCTACGACCGTGACATCGGCATCAAGGTCAACGTGAGCTACACCAGACTCTGGGCGGATTCGAACGATCCGTGGAGCGGCGGCGATTCCGGAGCACAGCTGAACCAGTTCCAGTCCAATTGGGAATCGACCATGGATCAGGTCTCACGTCACATGGCCCATTTCTTCAGCGGCCGGAATCTGGGGGGCGGCGTCGCCTACCTCGGCACGCTCTGCACCAACTACGGGTACGCGGTCTCCGGCAACATGAACGGCTACTTCCCCACTCCGCTGGAGAACAACAANGGNGCCAACTGGGANCCCATGGTGGTGGCCCACGAGACCGGTCACACNTGCGGAAGCGGCCACACCCACGACTCCTACAATCCGCCGCCCGACGGATGCGGCAACGGGGACTGCAACGGAGCGAACCAGGGTACGGTCATGAGCTACTGCCANCTGTGCGGCGGCGGCATGTCGAACATGCGCATGGAATTCCATCCGCAGGTCCAGAGCGTGATCATCAACTATCTGGAGACGGGGATCAGCTGCGAACTCGCCGGNGACGGCAGNGAACCGTTCGCCTCCTCGGATCTGGTCAACGTCCTGGGCCCCGAGCCGGTGGACATCCCGGTCCTCGACAACGACTACACGAACGACTGCTCGGCTCCCATCGTCTCCAGTTGGGAGACCGTGTCGCTGGACGGCGGAACGATCGAACTGGTCGATGACGATGCCGCAATGGGAATCCTCCGCTACACACCNCCCACCGGGGGCATCATCGGCGGCGGCGACTTCTTCCGCTACGACATCGAGGATGCGAATCAACAGTCCGCATCCGCATCGGTCCTGGTTCTGGAGATCGCAGCGAGGGCTCCGGACAACCCNGTGGCCACCGAACCCGGCCCCACCGCCGCGTACTACGAACTGGACGATCCGCAGAGCCTGCCCGACTTCGACGGCCTCGAGCCGTATCTGGTCGAGACGATCACCGACGTCAACTACCCGAGCACGAACGGAAACTTCGCCGGCTCCGGACGCAGCGAGGATTTCGGGGTGGTCTTCGACGGATTCATCGATGTGCCCGCCAGCGACCAGTACACCATCTACACCGATTCGGACGACGGTTCGAAGCTCTACGTNGGCGATGAACTGCTCATCGACAACGACGGCCTCCACGGCATGCGGGAGATCGCCGGCACGATCGCCCTTCAGGCGGGACGGCACGCCGTCCGGGTGGAGTTCTTCGAGCGGGGAGGCGGCGCCGGCTGCATCGTACGGATCGAAGGCGGCGGACTCGACAAGCAGCCCGTGCCCGCCCTGATGTGGTCCCACGAGATCGAGGTCGTCGGCGACGTCAACAACGACGGCAACGTGGACGTGACCGACCTGCTTCAGGTGATCCTGGACTGGGGATCCTGCCCGCCCGTCAACTGCCCGAGCGATCTCGACGGCAACGGCCAGGTGAACGTCGAGGATCTGCTGGTCGTGCTCAGCGGGTGGTAGTCCGTCCCCATCCAACCGAACACGACAGCACGACCGCGGAACGAACCGCGGTCGTGCTGAATCGGGCTGGACGGATTCGAACCGTCGACCTCTTGACCCCCAGTCAAGCGCGCTAACCAAGCTGCGCTACAGCCCGGAACGGGAAGCGGACAGGGTGGGATTCGAACCCACGGTACGCCTAAACGCACACACGCTTTCCAAGCGTGCTCCTTAAGCCACTCGGACACCTGTCCCGAGATCCGCCATTCTAGGTTCCCCGGCTCCAGACGCAATCCACCGCCCCCGATCCCGCGGCAGCCGTGTTTTTCCTTGCGACCACCACCTGATTCCGGACAATTGGGGCTGCTCCCGGGACGCCCCGGCGAGCACCTCGCTGAGACCCGCAAGGGCGACGTCCGGCCGATCGGCATGGGCGACCAAGTGCAGCACCGGAATGCGTGTGCCATCTGCAGGCACGCGGAGTGCAACGGAGATGAGTGCGCCGGATCGGCATCGGCCTTTCAAAGCCCCCCTCCTGACCCCTGCATTCCCGACCCGTCACTTTATGGAGACCGGTTTCAAATATTCACTTTGACCCGTACGCGATGGGAGTATTTTGGATTCGGGAGGCGCGTTATCCATCATGCACGTACATCCAGGGCGAGCGGACGAATGGCACTCGCGGTCGTGCTTGTTTCATGCTCGGCTTCGGCGTGGGCCACTGATGATCCCTCCTCAGTCGGCCTCGAGGATGTCGCCGAACTTCTGCGGGGTGATGTCCGGATGGTGGTGCTCGGCGACTCGTACAGCGTGCCATGGTTCTTCCGAACTCCGACCTCGTTCATGTGGTCCTGGCCAATCCCCAAGATCACGGCGATCGCCGCCGGGGCCCGTCAGTACCAAGATGTCATGCGATGCGGCAAGCTGTGCAATCCGTTCGAAACCGTTGATGCCGGGGATGCCGGTGGCTATTCCATACTTCGACATGAAGAAGGCGACACCTTCTTCGCTCTGCCGGTGGCAGCGACTCGAGAAATACGAATGACCTCCGACCTGAACTTCATCTCCTCCCCGGGCAGACTGTTCGAGTTCCGCATCAACAACCACAGATTCATCCCCGGCCTCCACGGCCACTTCAGCGACCCCGGGGACAACCTGCGCTTTCGCATGCTCTACAGAACCCCCGAAGACACCAGCCTTCAGCTGCCGGAGCTCACGCTGCGGGACTACCACGGAACATCGTCAGAGATGGACCTCCTGAACCAGGCCCGCGGAATGCTGCACAGGGGTGCCGGCCTCGATACGACGCAACCCGCGCTCGCGGGTGAGGTCAACGCCACCTGGCCCGACATCAGCCTGGACTTCGACTACTACGCCCGAGTACGTGCGGAAGTCGACCTCGATCTTCTTGGCTCGGACACCTACCTCAATCCGGTGGGCGGCCTGTATTTCCATGTCGATGAATCAGGCATGCGTACACCCGGNTTCTACTACTCCTATCTGGCAGACAGCAGCTGGTCGTACGAAGGGTTCTACAGCAACAAGGAACCAGACCACAAACTCGACAAGCGATTNCCCCGAAGCGATTTGGTGCATTGGCTGGACGCCACAACGATTGACCCGGCACAACCGATTCTCTTCACGTGGCACTTCGCGCCTGAAGTGCTCACCTACGATGAAATCCGATCGGCCTTTGAGCAGATGGCCGACGAGCTTGATCTGGCGGCCGCCACCGTGGGCATTGCCGATGTCAGGCATCTCATCATCATCCCGCACATGTACTACTTCTCGGGCGGGCTCGGCACTGGCCCCATCGCTCGCCAAGTCATGGAAGACCATGTGCAGGCCGCCTTCGCACTCGCCGAGGAACGCGACAACGTGTCGGCCGCCTCGATTTACACGGCCACCGACGGCGTTCTGTTTAACGGCAGTTCCGAGGCCACTCAGTGGCTCCTGGACCACGGATTCGACCACTTCGAATACGGACTCGCGACCACGGATCTCGTCAATGAACCCCAGTCAGGCAACCTGCTCGACGGGAACCAGCTCCACCCGCTCGATGAACCATCCGCCGCTTTCTTCGCCACCATCCTTGGCGACATATTGCGTGATGCCGGCTGCCCCGGCGATCTGCAGGGCAACGGGATCATCGATGTACTCGATCTGCTCGTCGTCATCGATCAGTGGGATCAACCCTCCGAATCCGACATCGACGGCAACGGGGTGTTCGACATCGGTGATGTCCTGGAAGTCCTTGAGTCGTGGGGCGACTGCTGGCCGGTGCAGGCGCCGTTCGACCGACCCTGAACGCCCCCCCGGTCGGCTGGAAGATGCACCGTCGCCGCGGTAGGCTGGACCCGCCAAACAGGAGGACGGCCATGGAACTCACCAGCACCAGCTTCGACGACGGCTCGCGGATCCCCGAACGCTACTGCTTCTGCCGGATCGACCCCGAGACCCATGTGACGCTCGCGGACAACCGCAACCCCCACCTTGCGTGGAACGGAGCTCCCGACGGCACCCGATCGTTCGTCCTGCTGTGCATGGATCCCGACGTCCCCACCGTGGGTGACGATGTGAACCAGGAGGGCCGGACCGTCCCCCACGATCTCCCCCGTTGCGAGTTCTGCCACTGGGTCATGGTTGACATTCCAGCCGGGTGCCGCGAACTGTCCGAAGGTGCGTGTTCCCATGAAGTGACGGCCCGCGGCAAGTCGAGCCCGAGCGGCCCCGAAGGTTCACGACAGGGAATCAACAACTACACCGACTGGTTCGCCGGCGATCAGGACATGGGCGGCGACTACCACGGCTACGACGGGCCGTGTCCGCCGTGGAACGACGAGCGCATCCACCGGTACCTGTTCACTCTTCACGCCCTCGATGTGGATCGATGCCCGGTGGAAGGCAACTCGTTCACCGCCGAAGATGTGTTGAAGGCCATCGAGCACCACACGCTGGCCTCGGCGACCTGGATGGGGACCTGCTCGCTGAACCCGGACGTGGCCGACGGCTCCTGACGCTCAGTCACGCAGTTCGACCGTCCAGTAGGCATCGTTGAGAAAGACCTTCCATTCCTCGTATTGCCGTCGGCGGACGCGTATCGCGCGCTCGGGACTGGTCCGCGGCCGCACGGGCTGACGCACCAGCTTCATTCCCGCCTCCCTCGGAAGCCGGTTCCCCTTGCGGGAGTTGCAGGCGATGCACGCGCAGACCAGATTGTCCCAGGTATGACCACCACCCCGTGACTGCGGCAGCACATGATCGATGGACAGATCGCCGGTGGGGAAACGGACCCCGCAATACTGGCATCGGTTCCCGTCCCGCGAGAAGAGATTGCGCCGATTCAACCGCACGTGGTAGTCGGGCTGCCGATTGGAACTGTGCACCCGGATGATCCGTGGAGCGGCGATGCTGCCCCCCGCACAGCGTATCCAGTCGTGCTCCTGCTCCTCGTAGACCCGCTGCAATTCGGCGACTTCGAGCCAGGATCCGATGTCGAACGTCTCGTACCGTCCGTTCACGGTGGAGATGACTTCCGCGACCCGACGAAAGAGAAGCACGAACGCCTGGCGGACACTGATGATTCGAATGGCGGCGTACCCACGATTCAGAACCAGTACGCGTTCGTTCAGTGCCACTCCAAGTGCGGATTCGACGGTGCTCAACGGCAGGCCCCTCGTGTCGTGCGTCGGTGATGTCCCCTGTTCAGTTGTATCCCACGCACCGGACCCCAGCAAGAAGAACCCGGGAGTTTGCAATTGATACGGGCCCCGTCTGGGCGGGGCCCGCACCGTCGTCTGTCCGTACCGGGTTCAGTTCTGGACGTCGAGCAGTTCGACGTCGAAGACCAGCGTGGCATTGGGAGGGATGACCCCCCCGGCCCCGCGTGCCCCGTAGCCGAGATCCGGGGGAATGATCAGCTTTCGCTTGCCGCCGACCTTCATCGAGCCCACGCCTTCGGTCCATCCGCGGATCACACCGTTGAGGGGGAAATCGATGGGCTGACCGCGATCGACCGAGCTGTCGAACTTGGTGCCATCGGTGAGCCAACCGGAGTAGTGCACCTTCACGGTGCTGGACGCACTCGCGGGCTGCTCGCCGTCGCCGACCTTCAGGTCGTACCAGACCAGCCCCGACTGACTTTCGACCTTGTCGGCACCTTCCGGAATGGCGTCGCCGGGATACTCGACCTTCTCTTCGTAGGGTGGCTTGCTTGCTGCGTCTTCCATGGCCTTCTTGGCCTCCTCGGGGGTCAGAACCTTCATTGATTCGATGAGGACATCCTCCACGGGAACATCCTGGTATGCCTCCCGGGTCGTGGTCTTCACGAACCGGATCTCATCCACGACCTGCATGCCGTCGGCCACGCGTCCGAAGACGGCGTATCCCGCCGGATTGGCTCCACGCGGGGTGTCGAGGAAGGTGTTGTCCTTCACNTTGATGAAGAACTGGTTGGTCGCCGAGTCGGGCGCACTGGTCCTCGCCATNGCAAGGGTGCCGCGGGCGTTGCTGAGNCCGTTGTCCCACTCGTTCTTGATCGGAGCCTTNGTGTCNCGCTTNGTCATGCCNGGNTCGAANCCNCCNCCCTGNATCATGAANCCNGGAATNACCCGGTGGAAGATCGTGCCGTCGTAGGTNCCCGCCNTCGCGTAGTCCACGAAGTTGGCGGTCGANANGGGAGCCTTGGCCCGGTTGAGCTCGAGCAGCACCGGCCCCTTGCTGGTGGTCATGACGACGTAGACGAACTCCTCCTCCGTCGCGTCCGGAGCCGGTTCGGCCGGCTGGTCCTCCACGACCTTCTTCTTNAGCATCGGCTTCAGCTTCGGGGTCGAGGGCTTCTCATCGGCCACGGCGTGCATCGAGACACCGAAGGCCAGCGCCAGGCCCACACAGCCGAACATCGTCGTCAGATTGCATTTCATCGTACGTATCCTTTCTGCACCGGCCAGCATGACCGGAGGTCCTACAGCCTACCTCAGGCCAGTGTGTCCCGCTGAATCCGGATGGACTCGATGGGCACCAGTGCCCCCGTTCCCATCCCGGGGCAGGGGGTCGTCCGCCTGGCGGCGTCCCACGACTCGGGCGACTCGATGACTTCCTTCCAGAACGGCCACGTACGGCACTGCGTCGGTCGTGCGTCGTACAGTCCGCACACGGCCTTGCCGGGAATGGTGTCGCGGTCGAGGAAGACGCAGTCGAATCCGTATGCGGTCTTCCGCTCCTTGAGCGACCACCCGGGAGCAAGGCGACGCGCATGACGCCGCAGGAAGGTCGACTCGTCGAGCCCCACCCGATCGGCCATGCGTCGTCCCTCCTCNTCGGTGAACCACACCGCCCCCTCGGGACCGGTGCAGCAGTTACCGCACTGCGTGCACTGGAAGCGAAGTCCGTCGGCGTACCACTCGTCAGCCATTGAGACCGCCTCCTCCGGGCGACCAGGGGTCTCCGAGCGGCTCGATGCGGACGAGATGGATCCCGCTGGCTTCGGGGACCGGCGGCAACGCGTCGAGTTCCTGGGGACGATCGTCGAATGCCGCCCGATCGAGCACGTAGAGTTCCCGCATCGTCCACGGCACCTCGCGCTGCAGACGACGATCGATCAGCTCCTCCATCTCCCGCCGTGAGGCCGCGGACCCCCAGACGGTGGCGTGCGCCTCGTGGACCGCTTCACCGGTGTCCTTCTCCATGATCACCACGGCATGCCACAACGTGCGTCCGATGCGCCGACCACGACCGTCGACGTTGGTATCGGGATCCTCATCGAGCTCGAGGTGCCACTCGTAGCGAAGCTCCTGCAGCAGCTGATCCATGTCACCGATCAGACCGTCGGCCTGCACGAGCACTGGCCGAATGCCGATGCGTTCCAGTTCCTCGTCGTCGAGTTCGTAGCCCACGACGGGCGCTTCGTCGACTCCATGCTCCGACAGCAGGGCACGGACCTCCTCCTGCAACGAGGGATCCACGTGCACCAGCAGTCCCTTGTCGGGGTCGAGGAAGATCTCCACGAAGGGATCCTCCGCGTTCACCCCCACGGCGAGCCCCGCATCCTCGAGGAAGATCGGCTCGAAGAGTCGCCAGATGCGGATGAACTGATCCCGATCCATCGGTTGGTCGCCCAGATACACGTCGACCGCCCGGTAGGCGTCCCGGGATCCCAACTCGAGGATGCCGTGCAGTCCCCGCTCGGGCAGCAGGCGGAAGCAGGCCTCCACGAGCGGCGCCAGACGATCCAGCGACTGGACCACGTGGAAGGTGCAGCAATCCTCGAACTCGCCCTCCCCCGTGGTCCACTGCATGGTCCAGCCCTGCAGAGGCACCAGTCCGGGGGCGGGAACGATACCCAGTGGAAACACGAAGTCGTCGTAGACGGCCCGGGGCAGATCATCTCGAAGCTGATAGAGACTCATGGCTGCTTCCATGGTATGGCCCCACCCCCGAAGGCTCCACTCCCGCACGGCAAGGCAGTATGATCGATGTCGAAACGGGTCCGATCGGTCCGGGAAAGGGCGGCACGGCATGAGCGAGCAACGTGGCCACTGGGCAACCAGAACCGGCTTCATCCTGGCGGCGGCGGGTTCCGCGATCGGGCTGGGCAACATCTGGAAGTTCCCCTACATCGCCGGCGAGAACGGCGGCGGACTGTTCGTGCTCATCTACCTGCTCTGCATCGCTCTGGTGGGCCTGCCCATCCTCATCGCCGAAATCATGATCGGCCGGGCGGCACAGGCCCAACCCGTCGAGGCGTTCCGGAAACTGCAGGGCGGCCGGACCGGCTGGAGCGTCGTGGGCTGGCTCGGCGTGGTCGCGGGCTTCATCATCCTCTCCTTCTACATCGTGGTCGCCGGTTGGGCCATGGACTACACCCTCAAGTCGGTCGTCGGTTTCACGAACGAGATCGGTGCCTCGGCCCAGAAGGAGGCGATGAAGTACCGGGCCGGAGCATCGATCGATTCGATGCGCGCCACGCTCGTGGAGGACGGGGTCCGACTGGAAATCGATTCCGCCCAGAAGGCCTGGCGACGGCAGTTCTCCCCCTCGACCTGGGAGACGTTCCAGACCTACGTCGCGGTGACGAACGATTCCACGCCGAACGAAAGGGAGCGGCTCCTTGCCGTCCCCGCAACGGCTGCGGCCGTGGCCACGGTGACCGAACGGCAGAGCGAACTCGACGCCACCGAGACGGCGATTCGCGACGCCGCCACCGCAGAGATCAACGCCATGACCGAGGGCGAGGTGCTGGACGCGGCGGAAACGCTCAAGCGACGGCAGACCATCCGGGATGAGGTCACGGCCCTGTTTCTCGGCCTGCTGGGCGACGGATGGACGAGCACGTTCTGGGCGTGCATCTTCATGTTCTCGACCATCCTGATCGTGGCCACCGGAGTCGGTGGCGGCATCGAACGGGCCTGCCGAATCCTCATGCCGCTGCTGATGACCTGCATCGTCGCCATGGTGGTCTACGGCTTCTTCCAGCCCGGATTCGGGCGGGCGGTGGAGTTCGTGTTCAGTCCGGATCCGACGTCCCTCGAGCCGCGCGGGGTGCTCGAAGCCCTCGGCCATGCGTTCTTCACCCTCTCGCTGGGCATGGGATGCATGATCACCTACGGCTCGTACCAGCGATCGAGCAGCGGCGGCCTCGCCGGCGAATCCGTGGCCATTGCCGGATTCGACACCGTCATCGCCATCCTCGCCTGCCTGATGATGTTCCCCATCATCTTCAGCTACGGACAGGATCCCTCCAGCGGCCCCGGCCTGGTCTTCATGAGCATGCCGCTGGCGTTCGCCGAGATGGGCAAGCTCGGCATGTTGCTGGGCATCGTCTTCTTCGGCCTGCTGGTCTTCGCCGCCCTGACCAGCGCCATCTCGTTGCTGGAAGTCACGGCCTCCTACCTCATCGACGCCAAGAAGTGGAGTCGCCCCCGCGCTGCGTGGACGATGGGCGGAGCGATCTTCGTCGTCGGGATCATCACCGCCTTCGCCAACAGCCAGGGCTTCCTGATGAGTTCATGGCTGCCCGGATTCGGCCAGAGCTTCTTCGACACCATGGATCTGCTCACGAGCAACTGGATGCTGCCGCTGGGCGGTCTCTTCATTGCGATCTACGCCGGCTGGGTCATGCCCGAACGCATTCGACGCGCCGAGCTTTCCGATCTCAACGGCGGATTGGCCGCCGCCTGGCTCTTCCTCGTCCGCTTCGTCGCGCCGCTGCTGGTCATCGTCGTCCTGCTCGACAAGATCGGACTGATCGACGTGAACGAGATCTCCTTCAACCTGATGAACTAACTCAAACCGCCCCGCACCCCGCACACCGAGACCCCCACCATGGACGCATTCAACAATTTCATCGGAGAGATCACCTCCGTCATCTGGGCCGACTGGGTCCTGTACACGGTGCTGGCCGTCGGCCTGCTGTTCACTCTTTGGAGTGGGATCTGCCAATACCGGGCCCTCACCCACGGCGTGGCCGTGACCAGAGGCCATTACGACGATCCGGACGATCCCGGCGCAATCAGCCATTTCCAGGCCCTGTCGGCCGCCCTGTCGGCGACCGTCGGCCTGGGCAACATCGGCGGAGTGGCCATCGCGATCGCCATCGGCGGACCGGGCGCCGTCTTCTGGATGTGGATCGTCGGTCTCGCCGGCATGGCCCTCAAGACCACCGAAGTGGCCCAGTCGATGCTGTTCCGCGACACCACCGACAACGACAACCCGCACGGCGGACCGATGTTCGTGGCCCACGAAGGGTTCAAGCGATGGGGCCTGGGCGGACTGGGCTGGTGCATCGGTGCCCTGTTCTGCGTGACCTTGCTCATCAGCGCCGCCACCGGGGGCAACATGTTCCAGGCCTGGAACATGGGCGACATCACCCGCGAAGCGCTGGATCTTCCCAAATGGATCACCGGCGTGGTCCTCGCCGTCATCGTCGCGATGGTCATCATCGGCGGCATCAAGCGGATCGGATCGGTCGCCAGCGTGCTGGTGCCGTTCATGTGCGTGCTCTACGTGCTGATCGCCCTGGCCGTACTGGTGATGAATCTCGGCGTGATTCCGGATGTGATCGGCCTGATCTTCACCAGCGCATTCAGTCCCGCCGAGGCCGGCGGCGCCTTCATCGGCGGCTCGGTCGGCATGGCGTTCCTGTGGGGCATGAAGCGGGCCCTGTTCTCCAGCGAAGCGGGCCAGGGCTCCTCCCCCATCGCCCACTCCGCGGCCCAGACCAAGGAACCCGTCAGCGAATCCGTCGTCGCAGGCCTCGAACCGTTCATCGACACCATCGTCGTCTGCACCCTGACCGCACTGGTGATCCTCTGCACCGGTGCACTCGAACGCGGCGACGGCATCGAGGGCGCCGACGGTCAACTTGCGTCGAACGTGCAGGTCACCTCGTTCGAATCGGAATGGACCGTCGGCACGCCGACCGAATTCGTCATCGACGGAGAATCCGTGATGATGGGCAAGACCGAACTCCCCGCACGGACCGAACAAGGTGCGTCGCTGGGCGGTGCGTGGCGGAACGGCGACAACGTCTTCACCATCGCCCAGGGCGGTGAGATCAACGAGGACACCAACTCGAATCGGGTCCGCATGGCGGGCACGGTGGTGATCCCCGAGGAGGCGGATTCGTCGCCCTACGTCCGCTGGAAGACTGTCTCGGTCGCCCAATGGGATGCCCTGGCCGAGCAGGGTGAGGCGCCGAAACTGATCGAGCCGCTGCTGTACGAGGACTACGTGGGCGCTACCTTCACGGCCTACGCCATCAACCGGCAGTTTCCCGGCCTCGGAACCTGGCTGATCCTGATCGCCTCCTGGCTCTTCGCGATCAGTACGATGATTTCCTGGTCCTACTACGGAGAGCAGGGTGTGGTCTTCCTGTTCGGCAGCACGCTCGTGCCGCTGTACAAGATCGTCTACTGCATCCTGATCGTGGTCGCGACGCTGCCGATCGTGTCGACGACCGACGAACTGGGCAATCTGACCGACCTGGGCACCGGCGTCATGCTGTGGGTGAACATCCCGATCATGCTCATCTTCGGATTCACCGCCATGAAGGCCTACCACTCCTACTTCCAGCGACTGCGGAACGGAGAGATCAAGAGACGCGACCGGTCGTGATACCGAATCGTGTCAGGACACGCGGGTTCCGGCCTCGCTGCGCTGACGACGGATGCTCTCGTCGACGTCGAGTTTCCTGCCCTTGATGGTCTTGAGGATCAGCAGGGCGCCCTCGTCGGCGTAGTGCTTGTTCGCGAATCGGGACA
>PAAB01000025.1 GCA_002591705.1 Phycisphaerae bacterium | reverse complement strand
GAGGGACACGACACGCCCTCCACGAAGAGCTCCGACTCACGATCCTGCGGGCTGACCGGCCGCCGGCAGCCACGACACAATTCGTAGTCGCCTTCCTCCAGGCCATGGCCGACCGACACCCGCTCATCGAAGACAAAGCACTCGCCGTTCCACAGGCTGCGCTGCTCCGGAACCTGTTCCAGGTACTTCAGAATGCCGCCTTCGAGATGAAAGACCTCCTCGATGCCGGCTTGCCTCAGGTACGCAGTGGACTTCTCGCATCGGATGCCGCCGGTGCAGAACATCGCGACCTTCGGCTTCTTCGCGGGATCCACGTGCCGATCGAGCCATTCGGGCAGTTGGCCGAACGACTCGATGTCGGGATCGATCGCCCCCTCGAACGTCCCCAGTTTGACCTCGTAGTCGTTCCGGGTGTCGATCACCACGACCTCGGGATCGGCGATGAGCTCGTTCCAATCCTCCGGCTTCACGTAGGTGCCCGCCAAGTTCGACGGATCCACCGCGGGAACGCCCATGGTGACGATTTCCTTCTTCAGGCGGACCCGCATCCGGATGAACGGCGGATCAACGGCGGTCGACTCCTTCCAGGTCAGATCCGCGAGACGTGCGTCGGAACGGATAAAGTCCAGCACGCCGAGCACCGATTCCCGGTCCCCCGCAATGGTGGCGTTGATCCCCTCACGGGCGAGCAGGATGGTGCCGACGGTCCCATGCTCCCCACAGCACTCCGCCACCCGGTCCCGCAGCGAGGCGTAGTCCGGAAGTTGAACGAATTTGTAGAAGGTCGCAACGCAATACACGGAGAGAAATTCCCAGGGGACGATTGACATGCTACCGGCACTTCCGGGGTCGCAGTCGTGGGGATTCAATGGTCCGGGACGACGGTTTTTTCTGGAATCCACACCGGATTGGGCTACTGTCTTGGAATCGGCCTCTCACATTACCCGAGGCCTGCACGAACGCGTTTCCGGGAGAGAAGAACAAGATGACCTCCAAGCCATGTGCCCTCGCCCCTTGCGTGTGCGCTGTCCTGCTGTTCGGAGCCTCCGCCCCCGCGGATGAGCCCGGCGACGGATCGATCCTCAGCCGGACCCAACTGCGTCTGGAGTGGGACGACATCGATTCCGCGTCCGCCTACGAGATACAGTTGGGCATCGCGACCGTGGACCCCTTCTCCGATCCGCTGGTCAGCACGACCACCACGGACAGCCGGCTCTTGATCACCGACGGACTCGAGTTCGGATTCAACTACCGCTGGCGGTACCGACCGGTCCTTCCCGACGGATCCGGCCTCTGGAGCGATACGAGAAGCTTTGCCATCAAGAACGTACCCCTCGACTTCCAGCTCGAAGTCGAGGTTCAACAAAACGGCAACTCGGCCGAACCCGGCATCACCATATTCAACTACTGCTCGGCTGTCGTGGGATACGACACGGACGGCACGCTGGTGCTGCACACCGAAACGCCCACCAGACTCTCGGACTGCAAGGTGATCGACGGCGGCAGACTGCTCTATGTCGGCGGCGGACGGGCCTGGATCCTGTCGCTCGACGTCGACATCCTCTGGGCGTCGCCCGACGACGATTTGCTGACCGTCCATCATTCCGCCTCCATGATGCCGTCGGGGAACGTGCTGATGGTGACCAACGAATACCGCGACGTGACCCAGGACGGCGCGACCCGATCATGGCGGGGAGATCGAATCGTGGAGATGGATCCCGCCACCAACGAGATCGTCTGGTCGTGGTCGACGTTCGACCACTTCGACACCGACGACTACGACGTGTTCCAGAACAACCACTGGAACGACTGGACGCACGTGAATGACGCCCGATACGTCGAGTCGGACAACAGCATCTACATTTCGGTCCGTCACCTCAGCCGCGTGACCAGGATCGACTACGACACCGGCGACATCGTCTACAACCTGGGGATGGACATGCCGTCGGGCGACGTCGACGCAGGGGACGACCTGTTCTCCTACCAGCACTTCCCGACCATCCTCGAAAACGGCAACATGCTCCTGTTCGACAACGGCAATCGCAGAGGCGGCGAACCGGCTGGCAGTGGATCGAAGTCCTTCGCCGTCGAACTGGCGCTGGGCGATCTTCCCCTGGAGCAGGCGGAGATCGCCTGGGCATGGCAGACACCGATCTACTGCCCGTCCACGGGCAGCGCGCAGCGACTTGCCAACGGCAACACCCTGGTCACCGCGACGCATCTCACCGGGGTGTACGAAGTGGACACCTCCGGAACCCAGGTCTGGTCCCTCTCCATGGTGCAGACCCAGAACTGCCCTGGCCTGCGCCCCGGATACCGGGCCGTGCGGGTCCCGAACCTGTACCTTGACAACCAGTCGATCTGCGCGTCGGACCTCACCGGCGACCGGAAGGTGAACGTCGAGGATCTGCTGACCGTCATCGCCGGCTGGGGCGAACTCTACAGCGTCTCGGACCTTCTGGGAGTCATCCAGGACTGGGGCGACTGCGACTGAAGAGACGGGATAGACTGAATGCCGAACCGATGCGTACGACCGCACTGACATCTGCACTCCTGATCGCGTCGGGAAATGCTCCCGCCGTCACCATCGACGTCCCCGGCGACTTCCCGTCCATCCAGGCGGCCATCGAAGCCGCCAGCGATGGAGACGTCATCGAGATCGCCGCCGGTACGTACCACGAGCACGACCTCAGCCTCCAGCAGAAGGCGATCACGATCCGGGGCGCAACCGACCCCGACGGCCTGCCCGCCACGACGATCGACAGCCTCGGGCTCGGCGACAACATCATGGCCTTCTTCGGCGAGGGGAACGACACCATCGTCGAACACCTGGTGTTCACCGGCGTCGCCGGCGGCGACTGGGCCGCGGTCACCATGTTCCACGCCCGCCCGACGATGAGAAACTGCACCTTCGTGGGCAACGAGACGACCGGGATCGGAGGCGGCGTCTACAACCTCAACGGGGCTCCGGTCTTCGTCGACTGCCGCTTCATCGACAACTCCGCCGACTGGGGCGGTGGCTACGCCTGCTGGGAGACCGGCCAGCCCGATCACCCGTCCTTCCTCCGCTGCACCTTCTCCGGCAACACCGCCGCCCTCGGGGGCCGCTTCGCGAACCTGCGCAGCAGTCCGTCGCTGGTCGAATGCGTCTTCGAGGGCAACGTCGCCACCGATGACGGCGGTGCGGTTTTCAACGAAGGCGATGCCTGCTGCGAACGCTGGTCCGGCGACGTCGTCATGGCATCCTGCCTGTTCGACGGAAACACGACGGCCGGCTCGGGCGGAGCGATCTGCAATCGGACCTTCGGAACGACGACCATCGACGGGTGCACCATCCGCAACAACGTCGCCGGCCTGGCGGGCAGCGCGGTCGCCAGCAGCGGACCGACCATGGCCATCCTCACTGGCAGCACGGTGTGCTCGAATGCGGGCACGACCGGGCAGATCGAGGGCCCCATGGACCTCGACGGCACCAACAGCATCGACGACGACTGCCCCGTCGACTGCGAAGGCGACGTGAACGGCGACGGCGACGTGGGCATCACGGACCTGCTGACGGTGATCGGCGATTGGGGTGTGCCCTACGACGTAAGCGATCTGCTCGCCGTCATCAGCGGTTGGGGAGCATGCGAATGACACGTCCACGAAGACAGACNATTGCGAAGGCCCTCCTCGGCATGCCGCTGCTCGCCGGCCTGGGCGGCTGCTCGTCGGGAAGCTGGAGCGGCATGCAATGGAGCGACGACGTCAACCAGTCCGATTTCCACCTCTTCGACATGCGGTGGCCGGATCTCCAACGCCAGAAGTCGGACGGCGGCGTCTGCTAGCACGCCCTTCCCGAAGAGAACACCGCATGTGGAAACAACGAAACCCCGCCGGGCGGGGTTCGAAGTTCGGTAGTGGGCCATACTGGACTTGAACCAGTGACCTCTTGTGTGTCATACAAGCGCGCTAGCCAACTGCGCCAATGGCCCGATTCGCACAGGATACCACACCCCGTAGGGCTGGCAAGCCGCGTCCTCAGACCTCGTTGCCGATGCTGTCCCCGGAGACCGCCTCGATGGTGTCGATCTCCAGCCGAAACGGACCGGCCTTCTTGTCGTAGATGTAGAACTCGATGCCTCGGACCTGATCGGGCGTGATCCGGCCCCGGAGCGGCTGGCCGAAGCTGGTGCGGACCATCTCGTCGATCGGCACCACCACGTCCATCCACTGGCCGTCGACGGTGTCGAAGCGGGTCCAGTAGGAATCACCTCGCATGTTTCGCGAGCCCCGGGTGCCGATGATCCAGGTGCGACCATCCCCCTTGAAGCGGACTCGGAGTGAATCGGCCCCGTCACAGCTTCCGCTGGGAAGCGGCGCCCGCATGGAGGAGAACCCCCCGTTGTTGCGGAGGGAGGTCTCACCGTCGAAGACCAGGGTGCCCTCGCCGGCACGAATGCGGCCGGTGGAAAGACCGCCCATGACTCCGTCCACGACCACTCCGAAGTTTCGCACGCTGCCCGGATCCTCGAAGTCGTACAGCATCCGACCCGAGCCACTGCTCGTCGGACGGGCTCGACTGTCCATCTGCATCTGACCGCTGAGCATGGCATCCATGATGCGACGGTAGGCCCAGGCGCGTTCGGTGACGTCCCGGTCCATGGCGATCTCCTTGAGCCGTTCCGAAAGCGTCGCCCGTGCGGGAGCGTCGAGTCCGAAGTCACCGACGGCCGCAACCGCCTCGAGTGCGGTGGCGTACACGGCGGCACATGCTTCGGGGTTGTTGTTGTTGAAGAGCGGAGCACCCCGCTCGATGGCGTTCACCAGAAGCGATTCCAGCGGCGACTGCTGCACCGGCGGCAGTAGCACGCGGTCAATGACGTGAATGACGCCGTTCGAACCGCTGATGTCCGCCGTCTGCACGACAGCCTCACCCACCAGCAGGCGGTCGCGGGCCACCTCGAGCGCGAGGGTGGTGTCGGCCAGGGTGGTGACTTCATCACGTCCGACCAGCGTGCCGGCCTCGAGCTTTCCCGGAACGACGTGATGCAGCAGGATGCGCCCGAGATCGGAACGCCCGGCATCACTCAGCAGATACTCGACGACCTCACCGTCGAGTCTCGCAAAGGCGTCGTTCGTGGGTGCGAAGACCGTGTAGGGACCGTCCGCGGACAGTGCCTCGGCCAGGCCGGCCGCCTTCACGGCGGTCACGAGGGTGGAGAATTGATCGTTTCCCGCCGCAATCTCGACCACGGTGGGCTGAGCGGCGATGGACATCGAAGTCGCGAGTACGACGGTTTCGACAAGCAGCATGGATTTCCTTCCTTAAGGGGGGGGGTATGGGTGGTGCAACAACATAGGCAGCAGGCAATCCCCAGACAAGTAATTTCCGGTCACGGGCCGACTGGTACCATGGAGTGATGAATGATCAAAAAATGACGATTGCTGAGTTCCAGAGCCTCATCCGGGACCGGTACCACGACACCGATGCCGCTCGAGGGGTGGCCCCCACCTTCCTGTGGTTCGCCGAGGAGTTCGGAGAGCTCGCCGAAGCACTGGCGAAGCAGGCCCGCGGCGACGGAAAGCAGGAGAATCTCGCGGAGGAGTTCGCAGATGTTCTGGCCTGGCTGGCCACGCTGGCCAACATCACTGGAGTCGACCTCACCCAGGCGATTCACGACAAGTACATCGAGCACGGCGGCCCCGAAGGAACCAAATGACGATGGGACGGATCGGAGACATCCTGACCGCTTCGAGGTCCTCGGGCCGTGGAGCGTTGATGCCCTTCCTCACGGCCGGCTATCCGGACCTGGAGACCACCGAGGCGATCCTCCTCGGACTCGAACCCGCATGGGCCGACATCGTCGAACTGGGCATACCGTTCTCCGACCCCATCGCCGACGGACCGGTCATCGCCGCGTCGATGCACGAAGCACTGTCACGGGGGATTCGACCCGAACGGATTCTCGACATGGTGTCCCGCATCCGGGGCCAGATTCACCAGGGCCTGGTGGCCATGGTCAGTCACTCCATCGTGGAACGCTCCGGCGGCGATGCGTTCATCACCCGGGCCGCCGATGCCGGTTTCGACGGACTCATCGTCCCGGATCTGGATCTGGATCGCGTCGACGATCTTCTGCCGGTGGTCGATCAGCACGATCTGTCCTTCAGCCTTCTGGTGGCACCGTCGACCACCGACGAACGGCTGGATGCGATCATCCCCAGATGCCGCGGGTTCATCTACCTGCTTGCCCGGGCGGGGCTGACCGGCGTCCGCAGCGAACTGCCTGAGATCACTCCCCACGTGAGCCGAATTCGGGAACGAACCCAGCTTCCCATCGCCGTGGGGTTCGGGGTCAGCAGCCCGGAACACGTCTCCCAGGTCGCCTCCGTGGCCGACGCCGCCATCGTGGGCTCGGCCATCGTGAGACGCATGGGCGAGTCCGATGCCCCCGTGCAGGCGGCCCTGCAGACCATCCAGGAACTCTCCGGCGGTCTCCCCAGGGGCGCCTGAGCCTTCCGGATCGGCTACCATGGCCGATCTGTCCCCTGCTCCGGAGAACGTCATGAGCGAGTCAAGCCAGTACCAGATCGTCGTTGAAGATGCGGGCCCCGCCCGCAAGCGAATCACCGTCACGGTCCCCAGCGCCGTGGTGAACGCCCAGCTCTCCAACCAGATGTCGACCATCGGCAACAGCGTGGACATCCCGGGCTTCCGCAAGGGAAAGATCCCCAAGGCGGTCATCGAGAAGCGATTCGGCGACGCGGTCCGCGAAGAGACGCGCAACGAACTGGTGCGCGACGGCCTCCGGGAGGCGATCGAGTCCAACAACCTCGAGATGCTCCAGCAACCCGAACCGACCGAGGACTCCGTGCCCCAGGTCGAATCAGGCAACGACTTCTCCTTCACGGTCGAGATGGACGTGGTGCCGGAGTTCGAACTTCCCGACTTCGGTGGAATCGAGATCATCCGTCCGGTATTGGAGGTCGAGACCGAGCACATCGACGAGGAGATCGAGCGGCAGTGCCTCCGCAACGGCAAGGGCGAAACGCTCGAGAGCGACTTCCAACCCGCCGACCGCCTGCTGGGACGCGCCGTCTGCACCCGAAAGGGCGAGGACGAACCGTTCTTCACCAACGAACAGACCCTGATCGTGCTTCCCGATGCCGGAGAACGGGGCGAAATCCTCGGACTGATGATCGACGACGTCAACGGAATCTTCTCGAAGAAGGCCGTCGGCGATGTGGTGTCCATCACCATCGACGTCCCCGAGCACTACGAGCGGGAGGACATCCGGGGCAAGACGGTCGAGGTCGAGTACCAGATCCACGTGGCCGAACGGATCGAGCCGTGTACGTTGGATGAACTCGTGGAGGCCTACCAGCTTCCGTCGGCGGATGTCCTGCGTGAGCAGATCCAACTGGCCCTCGAACAGCGCCGCGACGAGGAGCAGTCCATCGTGCTCCGCGACCAGGCCCGCGAGAAGGTCATCGAGCAGATGGACGTCCCCATCCCGGAGAAGCTGTCCGCCGCCCAGGTGTCGAACCACCTGGACCGAGTCAGACTTGGCCTGCTCGAACGGGGCGAGGATGAGCAGACCATCGAGACGCAGGTCGCCGAAGCCCGCGAGGACACGGAGCGGATGGCCGACAACGGCATCAAGCTCATGTTCCTTCACCAGCGACTGATCAAGCAGTACAACCTGACCGTCAACGAGCAGGAAGTGAACCAGCAGATCGTCAAGCTGGCCATGCAGCGAGGCGTCCGGCCCGATGAACTTCGGGCCAATCTGGTCCAGAACAACCAGATCCAGCAGATCGGAACCCACATCGTCGAGAACAAGGCCGCGGATGCGATGGCCCAGCAGATGAAGATCGTCGACATGGATGCCGAGGAGTGGAAGAAGCGCAACGATGACGCAACCGGCGGTGCATCCAACTCCAAGAAGAAGAGCACCAAGAAGAAATCCGTTGCCAAGAAGAAGACCGCTGGCAAGAAGACCACTGCCAAGAAGAAGAGNTCCAAGAAGTCCTGAGAGCACGCCCATGACCACTTCGTGCCTTCCGACGACGCTCGGCGCAACGGCGCAACCCGGAGAGGTCTTCTTCGCAATCATGCCCTGGATGCTGATCCTGATCGGGATCGTCATCGTGGGCTGGCTCCTGCTGGTGTTCATCCGCCGGTCGACGGGAGATGGCGACTCATCCCTCGACGACGGCTTCACCCTTGGACAACTTCGCAAGATGCGTGAACGGGGCGAAATGAGCGACGAGGAATTCGAGCAGGCCCGAAACGTCATCCTGGNCCAGCATGCCCCCCGGTCCGTCGACACCATGCACGCGGGATCACCCGGGNCCGATACGGTCGAAACGAAGTCCGATTCGGTCATCAACGGCACTTTGGAACACAATGAATCCACGAAAGAGGAGTGAGGTTGAAAATACGGCTTCCGTGCCGAGGAAATCAATGCCACACTGCNCGAGCACCGGGAAACTNCTTCCCGTGATGCTCACCCGACGGGAAGGAATCCGCGGGTACACTGGAGGAGGGCTGGTCCACCGGACCATGCAGCAAGTGGGAGAAGGACGATCTCGTGTTTGATCGAGTACCAGAGGACATGATCCAGCGGATGGTCGACGCGGCCCGTGAACGAGCCGGCGATCCGAATCCATTGGCCGCCACCAACGACAAAACCGGCGACGGTGCGAGCGGCACCGGCAGTTCCGACGCGTCCGACGGCGGGTCCGGAGGCCCCGAGGGTCCCGGAGGTTCGGGAGGCGACGGAGGGGATGACGGCGGCTTTCGCGGGCGGCGGGTCACGACCTGTTCGTTCTGCGGCAAGACGTCACGCGAGGTCGGCCCGATGGTGGAAGGCCCCAGCGACATCTACATCTGCTCCAACTGCACCGACCTCTGCCAGAACATCTTCCGGCAGGAAAAGAGGCGGATGAGCAGCAATCGGCCGCTCTTCACCACGATTCCGTCTCCCCGACAGATCAACGAGTTCCTCGACCAGTACGTCATCGGACAGGTCGATGCCAAACGGNCCCTTTCGGTGGCCGTTCACAACCACTACAAGCGACTCGCGCACCTCGAGAACGAGGACTCCGAGGTCGAACTCGACAAGTCCAACGTACTGATGATCGGGTCGACCGGCACCGGCAAGACGCTGCTGGCCAGGACTCTGGCCCGGGTCCTCAACGTACCGTTCGCAATCGGCGACGCCACCACGCTGACCGAAGCCGGCTACGTCGGAGAGGATGTCGAGAACCTGCTGCTCAANCTGCTGCAGGCGGCCGACTACGATCTGGAATCCGCCCAGCGCGGCATCATCTACATCGACGAGATCGACAAGATCGGCAAGACCTCGAACAACGTCTCCATCACCCGCGACGTTTCCGGCGAAGGCGTCCAGCAGTCGCTGCTGAAGATGCTCGAGGGCGTGGTGGCCAACGTTCCCCCGCAGGGCGGACGCAAGCACCCCGAACAGCAGTACATCCAGATGGACACCACGCACATCCTGTTCATCTGCGGTGGATCGTTCGAAGGCCTCGAAGAGATCATCCAGAAGCGGATGGGCAAGCAGCGAATCGGGTTCATGGCCGATGCCGCCGACCGGGAACCCGAGGTCGCCTCGCACGAGGACGATGAAATCAACACCCATCTGGGNCTCGTCACTCCCCAGGACGTCCTGTCCTTCGGACTGATTCCGGAACTGATCGGACGTCTTCCGATCATCACTCCCCTCCTGCCCCTCAATACTCCGCAGATGGTCAGGATTCTCACGGAACCGCGCAACGCGATCACCAAGCAGTACCAGCACCTCTTCGAACTCGAGGGAGCNTCCCTGGAGTTCACCCCCGACGCGCTCGAGGCACTGGCTCAGCAGGCCATGGAGCGGGGAACCGGANCACGGGCGCTTCGGGCCGTCATCGACAGCTACATGCTCGATCTGATGTACGACCTGCCGGACATGGAGAACACCTCGGTCACCTACGTGGTGGATCGCAAGGCCATCGAGACCAGAGCACCCCTGGAAGACATTTCCAGACGGTCCAAGACCGCCTAGACCACCTCTGGACCCCCGAAACGGCACTTCCAAGCCCTCCATCCAGCCCACCGGCCATGCGGGCCCTTCGGGGCTTGAATCCATGGGGGGAACCCGTATAATCCCTCTCTTCCCCGGAGGACACGACATGGGACGAGTTTGCCATTTCACCGGTGCACGGACGACGGTTGGTCGCAAGATCCACTANCGAGGTCTCCCCAAGTACAAGGGCGGCATCGGTCTCAACATCTCCGGCGTTTCCAAGCGGAAGATCAAGCCGAATCTGCAGACGGTACGAGCCGTCATCGACGGCAAGCCCGCACGCATCAAGGCATCGACCAGGGCGATCCGCAACGGGCTGGTGGTCAAGCCGCTCAAGCGCAAGTACGGCTGGACCCGCCAACAGAAGGCCGCNGCAGCAGCCTCCTGANCGGACATTCCCGGACTCAACAAAAAACGCAGTAAATCTGGTGTGAGTGTCGGGTTTTTTCCGAATTTGACGTCTCGCTCGTTTGACCGTTTCGTCNCGGGGCGTAGTGTAAGAGAGTACGAGGTCCGAANTTCACCTCGGGGTGCATCATCTTCCCCCCTTCTGGGCGGCGAAAGAGACTCCCACATCGCATTTCGGACCCCAGGAACANGCAACTGAACTGATGGGAATGTTCTCCCGCCGAACTCTTTGGGCGGGGTGAACAGGGATCGTGATACGCCAANGCTGCATCACGAGCAGCGTTGGGGACCGCCTCCGCCCGGAGGCATCGGGGAACAGGTGACAGTGGGTTCATTCCTGGCCACAGCACGGGACGTCGCGGCATTTTCGAAGTTTCCGACCGGACTTCGAAGCGTGGAGGCGGTGCGCAATGGCTGATCGCTCGGACGTCGATCGCGTGAAGGAAGCGACCAATCTCGTCGAACTGATCGGCACCCACGTCGCACTCCAGCCTCGGGGGCGGGAGCACGTCGGCCTCTGCCCCTTCCATGACGACCAGAACGCATCGTTCTGCGTCGTGACGCACAAGAGCCAGGCCTTCTACAAATGCCATTCCTGCGGCGCGAGCGGCGACGCCTTCACCTTCATCCAGAACTACCTTCGAATCGATTTCCGCGAAGCCCTCACCATGCTGGCCGACAAGGCCGGCATCACACTCTCCAGCCGGCCGTCCTCCCCCGAGGACAAGCAGCGCCGCAGCAATCGGGAACGGGTCACGGCGGCCAATCGATTCGCTCAGGACTTCTTCCGACGCTGCCTTGAGCATCCGGAGCATGGACGAGTCGCGCGGCAGGTCATCGAGACCCGTGGCATGAGCTCCGAAGTTGTCGAGTCGTTCATGGTCGGCTGTGCACCGGCGGGATGGGACACTTTCCTCAACACCCTCGGCAATCGAAGCGAAACCATCGAATCCGCCCGAATGGCGGGTCTCCTTCGCGAGCGAACCAACGGCCCGGGCAACTACGACTACTTCCGCAACCGGCTGATCTTCCCCATCTGCGACGAAAGCGGAACCCCGATTGCCTTCGGCGGACGGATTCTCGATCCCGAGGACAATCCGAAGTANCTCAACAGCCCGGAGACCGAACTGTTCCAGAAGGGGCGGACCCTCTACGGACTGCATCTGGCCCGAAAGTCGATCATGGATCAGCAGGTTGCGATCGTGACCGAGGGCTACACCGACGTGATCGCCTGTCACCAGGGTGGCTTCCGCAACGCGGTGGGAACGCTCGGGACCGCGATGACCGACGACCACGCACGCATTCTCTCTCGTATCGCCAATACGGTGATCCTCCTCTTCGACGGCGACGAGGCGGGGCAGCGNGCAGCGGAGCGGGCGATGGAGGTGATGATCAACCACCCCGTCGACGTCTTCATCTGCATTCTNCCCGACGGCCGGGATCCGGCCGACATCCTGACTGGTGACCGGGGCCGGGAGCGATTCGATGCCGCCCTCGAGGCACGCATCACCGTGCTCGACTACATGCTGGACCGCTTCAGCCGGGACTACATCAAGCAGGAGACAATGGCCGGACGACAGCAGGCGATCGAGGGATTCATCGCCACCCTCGCCCGGCTTGGCCTGGCCCGCACCCAGCCCATCCGGCGTGCGATGATCATCAATCAGGTGTCCGAACTCACCGACATGCCGTCCAGTGTCATCGAGAGCATGCTGGCCGATGCCGACACCGTCGCCCGCTCACGCCCCACCGGACAGCCGATGCCATCCGATCCGGAGCCGCAGGAAGTCGACGGCATGTTCAATCCGCATCTCCCCGAAGTCTCGAATCGAAGACGACTCGCGGAACAGGAGTACCTCGCGGTCCTGCTCTTCGACGACGANGCCCCCCATCGCGAGGGACACACCCTCCTCGAGATCGACTGCTTCATCGACGATCGGAACCGCGCCCTCGCGCACGAGGTGCTCACGCGGATCGCCCAGGGCGGCTCCACCACCATCCACGATCTGCACCGGGAGGTCGCGGATGAACGCATCCACGAACTCGCATCAAACCTCTGGTTCAAGGGCCAACGACTGGTCGACGAACCCGCGGACGACTACGACTCGAGAAGCCCGCTCCAACGCGTGACCGAGGCCTTTCAGGCCTGCATGAATCACGCCCACGCCCAGCAACGGCTCTCGCAACTCGATGTTTCCGCATCAAATCCCGGCGTGCTTCTGGAAGCGCTCCGGACCATTCGAGAACAAGGCCCCAACGCGGCCGCAATCCACCGGAACGCCCGGAACTGAGAAGACCACCACCCCGGGCCGGACCCGGAAAAGATCGACCCCGGTGACGGGGAGACCAAGCAGAGGATTCCGACGATCATGAAACTTCGACACCTACATCCAAGCCTGAAATCGCTCGTGCAGCACAGCCACGGGCGGAAGTGGATGAGCTACGAGGAGCTCAACACATCCATTCCCGATGAGATGGTCCATCCGACCAAGATCGACCAGCTGCTCGTCCTGCTCGATTCGCTCTCCATCGAGCTGATCAACTACCAGGACCGCAGGATCCGGAACGGCGATCAGTTCTACGCACCGTTGCACACCAACCTGAAGTTCAAGCGGGACAACCCCTTCATGACCTTCGGGCTCAAGAACGGCNANGAGNTCATNCAGGAGCAGGCCCAGCAGGAGAGCGANGNCGGCGANGCCGAATCCGCGAACNCCAGCGCNGCNNCNGGNCANGACGGCGGGGACGGNCTGCTCGACGAGTCNGAACGNGANGCCGCCATCGANGAGGTCTCGACCAAGCGNATCGACGACCCGATCCGGATGTANCTNACCCAGATGGGCACCATTCCACTGCTCACCCGGGAGGAGGAGATCCGGCTCGCCAAGAAGATCGAGACCACCCGCATGATCTTCCGCCGCAAGGTCCTGGAATCCGACTACGCGGCAATGCAGGCGGTCGAGATCCTTCAGCAGGTGCACAACGGCGANCTGCCCTTCGANCGCACCATGCGAATCTCNACGGCCGAGGAGAATGCCAAGGAGAAGATCGCCTCCAGGATCCCCGTCAACATCGCGACCGTNCAGCGGCTGCTGAAGCGGAACGAACTCGATTGGGAGCNACTGGAAGGCACCCGCGTCGACAAGGCGACCACCGCNGAGATCTGCCGCACCATGAACATGCGACGCCGCAAGATGGCGACGCTGCTCGAGGAATGCTGCCTTCGCACCGCGAAGATCCAGCCGCTGCTCCGCAAGATCCAGTCCATCAACCGGAAGATCGCCGAACTCGGACGCGAGCTGGAACGGGTCCGCAAGCACCCCGAGCGGTACCACCCCGAAGACCGGGAGGTCATGGAGGAGGAACTTCGCGGACTCCGCAGCCTCGTCCTCGAGCGTCCCGGCGATCTCCAGGAACGGACCGTGCACATGGAACGCGTGTTCAACGAGTACGAACAGGCCAAGCGGGACCTCAGCGGCGGCAACCTCCGCCTCGTGGTCTCCATCGCCAAGAAGTACCGCAATCGCGGNCTCCCNTTCCTGGACATCATCCAGGANGGCAACACCGGCCTCATGCGTGCCGTCGACAAGTACGAGTACATGCGTGGNTACAAGTTCTCGACCTACGCGACCTGGTGGATCCGTCAGGCCATCACCCGCGCCATCGCGGACCACGCCCGCACGATCCGCGTACCGGTGCACATGATCGAGACCATGTCCAAGCTCCGGACGATCCAGAAGCGGCTGCTGCAGCTGATGGGCCGCGAGCCGACCATCGAGGAACTGGCCGAGCAGGCCGACATGACGGTGGAGGAGACCAGGCGGGTCATGAAGATCTCCCGGCACCCCATCAGTCTCGACCGGCCCGTGGGCGAATCCGAGGACTCGCAGTTCGGCGACTTCATCGAGGATGAGCGGCAGGAGGCACCCACCGANACGGCGACGAGCGAGATGCTCCGAAGTCGGATCAACGATGTCCTCAAGACCCTCACCTATCGTGAACGTGAGATCCTCAAGCTCCGCTACGGAATCGGCGACGGCTACACGTACACCCTCGAGGAGGTCGGCAGGATCTTCAAGGTGACCCGGGAACGTGTCCGTCAGGTCGAGTCGAAGGCGATCCGGAAGCTGCAGCATCCGGTCCGACGACGACGCCTCTCCTCCTTCATCGAGGAGCAGGGCGCAGACGATCTGAGCTGATCCCTTCGGCAAGCACCCAACCGCGCGGGGTCCGAACGAACGTTCGGGCCCCGCGTCCCTTTAGGCCTTGGCGATGGATCGGTTGAACTCGTCCCGATCACATTCGTGCGGTCGGATGATGTACCCCACCCCGTCATCGAGTCGCACTCCCCGCAGCGTCTGCAGGTTGATGCCGGCGGCGGCAATCTCCTCCAGGGTCTTGGNGAAGGAACCGTGCCCGGCGTCATCGATGAGCAGAGCGGCCTCGCGTTCCACATAGTGAAGATCGGACGAACGAAGGAACATCCTCAGCTCCTCGGCGTTCTCGGGAATGCAGGTCAGACGCGAATGCGGCATGTCCATCGAGCGGACCTCGAGCATCTTCAACTGGATGTCGCCCTTGCGAAGCCTGGCGGCGAATGATGCCAACTGCCCCGGGGTGTCCGGAAGCGAGACCGTGAACTNCGAAACAGATGTCCACTCGGCCATGATTCGCGACTCCTCAGCAGTCATTCGGTGACGGCATTCGCCAATGCATCCTCTATGGCGACTCGCAGCTCGGCGGGCTCCGGCAATCGGCCACGCCCTTCGGTCCGGCACGCCTGCCAGCCGGGCGCCGGCTCGATGATGTCGAATCCGTCCTCCGCCAACTGGGTGATGTTGCGTCGGGTCGCGGGCTGATCGAGCATCGTCTCGTTCATCGACGGGGCCAGCAGCACCGGAGTCCGGCTTCGATCGATGGATGCAGCCAGCAGGCTGACCGCATTGTTGCACCGGCCCGTGGCAAGTTGGCCCAGCATGTCCATGGAACAGGGAGCCACGAGCATCACCGAGGCGATCCGGGCGAGATGGATGTGCGGCGACTCGAGGCCTTCCGTGGCGGTCCAGGGGCAGACGACGACCTCGCGACCGGTCAGGCTCTGGAAGGTCAGGGGACCGACGAATCGAGTCGCAGCCTCGGTCATGGCGACGACGACCTGGTGGTCGGCCTGGACCAGGTCGCTCACCAGTGACGCCATCTTGTAGGCAGCGACACCACCCGTGATTCCGATCAGGATCACTCGATCGTCGTTCCCAGTGGTGTTCGACGGCACGGGAGGAGAGCCGGTCAGAGCACGGACTCGTCGAGACTGTCCTCGACCGTCTCCTCGGGCTCCCAGGTCGGAGCAATCTTGTCCTGGAGGATCTCCTCGATGACAAGCTCGAGATCGGTGCGGCCATCCCGTTCGATGAGCGGACGGGCTCCGTCGACAACCAGTTCCTTCATCCTTCGCTGGATGAGGGCACAGAGCTTGAATCGGCCGCCCAGCTTGTGGACGATTTCATCACTACGAAGGGCTTCGATCATCGGTCGTTCTCCTCGGAACACGGCGGCGGGGCCCACGGGGGGCGGNACCGCTGAGCCCTGCATTCTACCGGAACATGGCTCTCACGTCGAATCCTGCTGTGGACCGATGTACAATGCTCCGCTGTACCGTTCCCCAGCCCCGGGGGGTCCCTGGACATGCGTCCGACACTCACCAGAGCCCTCAGAAAAACGAGCATCCGACTCGGCTTCGAGCGAGACTGGTATCTCTACCTCGTCGCCGCGGTGATCGGACTGGTGATGGCCGTGGTCGCCACCGCCTTTCTGGCCCCCTTGCGTGCGGTCGAGCACTGGGGCGAGCTGATGCAGGGAAACCCCCTGCTCCCCTGGCTGATTCTGCTGGCACCGGCGGCGGGTGGCCTGCTCGTGGGAATGCTGCGGAATCTCATCCGGGCCCGTGACGTCGGACCGGGCGTCACCACCCTCATGTATGCGGTCCTGCGTCAACGCTCGCGAATTCAGGGACGGGTCGGTCTGCAGAAATGGCTCTGCAGCACCGCAACCATCGCCACGGGCGGTTCGGCAGGGGCGGAAGGTCCGATCGTGAACATCGGCGGAGTCATCGGATCCAACGTCGCACGAATCCTCGGAACCCGAACCCAGAACACGGCAACCCTGCTTGGCTGCGGATCGGCCGCGGGCATTGCCGCCGTCTTCAATGCACCGATCGCGGGCATCTTCTTCGTGATGGAGATTCTGCTGCGCGACTTCTCACTGAAGACCTTCACCCCGATCGTCATCGCCGCGGTCGTCGCCTCGGCCACCACCCGAGGCGTTCTGCATGACAGCGCGATATTCGACGTGGGGGCGGGATTCATGGGAGCCGATGAATCGTTCGGCATCGCCCAGATCCCGATCTATCTGGTGCTGGGCCTGCTCAGCGCCCTGACCGCCATCGCGTTCATTCGCTGCCTGAAGATCGCCAGTGACACCTTCGGGCGACTCCCCCTTCCCCAGGCCCTCAAGCCCGCCGTCGGGGGCCTGCTCCTGGGGATCATGGGCCTGATCTCGATCATGATGACCGGCCTGGCCGACGTCCCGTCCTTCTACGGCAACGGATACCCCGTCATCACCAACCTGCTCGACCCCGCCACCTACCTGCCGAGCGAGCCGGACGGATCGCTGGCCACCCTCATCCTGCTGGTCGGTCTGCTGCTGCTGTTGAAGGTGGTGGGAACCAGTCTCACCATCGGATCCGGCGGAGCCGGCGGGATGTTCGCCCCTTCGCTCCTGATCGGCGCCGCTCTGGGTGGCCTGCTCGGACTCGTCCTGGAATCGATCGGCTGGCTGCCCAACGGATCCCCGGCCCACCTCGCTCTCGTGGGCATGGCCGCAGTGCTGGCCGGAACCACACACGCTCCCCTGACTGCGATCCTGATCGTCTACGAACTGACACAGAGCTACCAGGTCATCCTGCCACTGATGTTCGCCGCCGTGGTCAGCACCGTGGTGGCCCGATCGCTGAACCGCAACAGCATCTACACCTCACGCCTTCGCGACATGGGCATCCGCGTGGGCGTCATGAGCGACCTGACCATCCTGAGGCGACTCACGGTCAGCGATGTCTCCCTTCGGGAGCCGGTCGTCGTGGCCGAGGAGGACTCGGCCCAGAAGCTCATGGACCTCAGCGAGGAGCACAGCACGAGCGACATCATCGTCGTCGACCAGCACGGCATCTACGCCGGCATGGTGACTTCGGACGATCTGAAGTCCGCCCTCATCCACCGCGAGGCCATTCCCCTGCTGCAGGTGCACGAGTTGGAACGAAGCAACCTGCCCACCATCACCACCGACGACACCCTGGACACCGTCATCGAGAAGTTCTCGCACAACGACGTCGAATCGCTCCCCGTGTTCGATGCACAGGACATCGAACACCCCGTCGGAGTCATCACCAGAAAGCGGTTGATGCAGGCGTATCAGGTCGAACTGGACCGGGAATGAATCACGTCATGAAGGCTTCGAACCGATTCGGATTCCCACGCGCACGACGAATACTTCGTCCGGCGGAGTTCGTCAGGGTGTACGACAACGGATACTCGGTGCGGCGTGGTCCCCTACTCGTCCATGCTCTCGGATCATGTGCAACCACCCGGCTCGGCCTTTCGGTCCCGAGAAAGGTGGGAAATGCGGTCATCCGGAATCGGGTCAAGCGGCGGCTTCGCGATGCATTCCGCCGACTCCAGCACGATCTACCCGCCGGGTATGATCTGGTGGTCACGGTTCGGCCGCACGAGCCCATGACCCAGGATCGATACGACCAGGCCCTGCGAGACGCCGCCGAGGCACTGCACGCACGATGGACAGCGAACGCTCCAGCCACGAACTCATGACCCCGCGCCGGCGGAGCCCCGCCGCAATGGCCCTGATCGGTGGGATCCGGGTGTACCAGGCGGTCGGCAGCCCATTCCTCGGCAAGCACTGCCGGTTCCAGCCCTCCTGCTCGAACTACGGCATCGAGGCAATCGAACGGTTCGGGGCGGTCCGCGGGACATGGCTCACGGTCCGCAGGCTGGCAAGGTGCCACCCGCTGGGTTCGGGTGGATGGGACCCCGTCCCCTCCCTGCACGAACACTGCGAGAACGAACAATGAATCCCCCACCCGCCATCTGGTGCATCGGTCGGAACTACGACGCCCACGCCCGGGAAATGGGCGACACGCCCCGCGAACGCCCGACCATCTTCTTCAAGAATCCGGCTTCCGTCGTCGGCGATGGTGATGAGATCGTGCTTCCCCCGATCTGCGACGAACACGGACCACAGGTCGACTTCGAGGGGGAACTCGCGGTCATGCTGGGCCGCGACCTGTGCGACGCAGACGAATCCGAGGTGCTGGACACGGTGTCCTACGCGGCGGCCAACGACGTCTCCGCCCGCTGGTGGCAGCGTGAGGGTTCCAATGGCCAGTGGAACCGGGGCAAGAGCTTCGACACCTTCTGTCCCCTGGGTTCGTTCGTCCCCGGAACCAGCATCCCGGATCCGCAGGCATTGCATCTGGTCTCGAGGCTCAATGGCGAGATCATGCAGGAGGCCACGACGGCGGACATGATCTTTCCCGTCGCGATGCTGCTGGCGGAACTCTCCCGCGGCACCACCCTGCTCAAGGGCACGGTACTGCTGACNGGGACACCGGGNGGNGTGGGTTCACGACGTGATCCTGCCGTGTGGCTTGCCGACGGTGACGAGTGCGAGGTCGAGATCGAAGGGATCGGATGCCTGCGGAACCGGGTCCGACAGGCCCGCTGAACGATCAACGACGTTCGACGTCCTCGGGACGTGCNTGCTGGGCCTCCTGGGCCTCCANAGCACGCTCTCTCGCCATCTGCTGCCGGAAGGCATCCAGTCCAGGGGGCTCCGGGAATCCCTCGGCCATGGTGATCGACCGGCCCAGGGGATGGATTCCCAACTGCCGCTTGAGNTCCGCCTCGAGACGATCGTAGGTNCGNAGACGGACCTGCGGCTCCAGCTCGTCGACCTGGGCCCAGATGGTCATCCGCTCCTCCATCGGAATCGTCGGATCCATCATCAGCTGCAGGAATGCGATCTCGGCACTGAAGTCGAGTTCGCCGAGGATGTCACGCATGCGATCCGACCCCAGCTTGGTGGANTAGTCGATGAACTTGTGGTTCCGGTAGTAGTCGGTGACCTCACGGGCGAACTTGACCGCCTCCTTGTACACCTCGGGCCGGTTCTGNCCGACNCCCACCCGGAATCCGTANCGNAGCGAGGCCGCNACATCNCTGGTNGCGAGGTGNGGCTGCCGGTCGTATTCNCCNCGCGTCTCGTTTGCGACGAAGATGTCCAGCGGCATGGCATACTGGTTGTTGGGAGGGAATCCCCCGCGTCCGAACAGGGCGTCGAGCCGGTCCATGAGTTCCTGGGCCCGCTCGATCTCTCCCTGGCGGTAGAGCTCGCGGATCGAGGAACTCAGGAAGTTCTTGATGAAGATGATGAAGGTCTCACCACCGGCACCGCGTGCTTCGAAGTACTTGGTGTAGAGATCTTCGAACATCCCGTCGATCGTGTCGATGAATCGTGGTTCGGGGAATCGACCGGGAATGGACTGCTCGAAGATGTCGAAGTGGATCCGCCCGTTGCGGGCCAACCCCTGGAGGGCCTGGATCTGGAGACGATCGTTGTTGATGAGGTGGTAGACCTCGTCGGGATTCATTCGCGACTCCGCCTCCTGGGTCCCCTTTCGGGCCCAGTAGAGGGCGTGCGCCTGCGGATGGCGCCAATCGATCGGTCCCAGATCACGGGTGTACTCGTACATCCGTTGCGGATCCATGTTGTATTCATCGATCAGCACCCTGCGACGCACGTAGCGCAGGAGCGTCTTCCAGGCCTCTTCGTAGGCCGGATCGTTCCACAGGGCGTCGAGCGCCAGGAACAACCGGTCGTTGCGGGCCCGCAGGTCGGCGGCGGCACCGAGTTCTCGGGCCACGTAGGAGTCCTGGTTGATCGCCAGCCACCATGACATCGTCGCGAGGAACCGGTCGTCGAGTTCGAACCGCTCGCCCTCCGTCTGGAAGGCGGCGAAGTCGTTCGTGAGCCGATCGACGAGTTCCAGCACTCCCGGCGCTTCGGCCTCGGCCTGCTGCAGCGTGGCCGGCGCATCGGCAATCGACTTGATCCATTCGACCCGCTCATCCTCCTCGGCCGGCGGCTCACCGAGCAGGCTGTGCCAGATCTTGGCGAACTCGAGCTTGTAGAACAGATGGGCGTCATCACTCACACCATCCAGCTTGTGGGCATGCCAGAAGGCGAGGTCCTTGTGCAGGAGCAGATCCTGCGGGTTCATCTTCAGACCCTCGTCCCGCAGCAGTCGGATTCCGGCGTTCACCCATTCCCACCGCTCTTCGGGAGTGTTGGTCGCGACCGAGATGTTGTAGGCCATGTTGTGACCATGGAACGACCAGACCGGAGCGAAACGGGGCTGCAGCTTGGTGATCAGATCCGCGTCCGCCATCACCTCGTAGTAGAGCCCCTGCTCTTTCATCAGGTTGACCTTGATCCAGAGGTAGTCGACGATCAGGCCGCGGAAGGCCCCGATCGCGGTCCCCAGGGCGACGAACGGAGGCGCCCCGTCGACACTGACGTCCGTGTAACGGAGCCCACGCTCCTCGGACTTCCTGAGGATCGACGGCAGCAGCAGGCCGGACGCCACGAACGCGACGAGCATGACGCCGAGGGAACAGAGCTGGATGATGCGGTCACGGGTCATGGGACGGACTCAGGATTGCCCCCCGCTGTAGATGGCCAACTGACGATTTCGAAGGACGACGTAGCCCAGTACGAGCGAAAGTCCCGACCAGATCACGGCAAGTCGCAGGAAACTACCAAGAACCTTCNCCCAGGGGACCACCAGGCCGTTGACCAGGTCGTTGGTGGGACGGTACTGGCCGAACGCCTCGAGCATGAAGACCGAGGCCTGGGCGATCTTCCTGATGCCCGACTCGAAGAGCCACTGGATCACCTGGGCCAGATTGCCCCACTCGACGCGGTTCGCCTCGACGGGGACGTAGAACTCCAGTGCGTACGCCAGGTAGGGCCCCATCGTGGCGGCCATGAAGATCGTGAACGAGGAGAGGCAGGCCACGGGGAAGCTCAGGAACGTCGCGCAGAATATGGAAAGCCCCGCAAGGAATCCCAGCTTGATGAGCATCACGATCATGGCACGTAGGAAGTTGGCTTCGAATCCGCCGACCTTGTAGAGGATCTCGAGGTCCTCCTCGTCGAAGTAGATCTGGGCCTGCCCTTCGAAGGACCGCATCTGCGTGAAGTTCACGATGGTCACCGAGATCGTGCCGTCCGGCCGNACGAACGAGGGCGGGAACGTCACGAAGTGCGACATGGTCGGTACGTACTCCTTGACCATCATCGTCTGGGGGTCGCCGTTGAACATGAATCCGCAGGTGAAGACGTCCGACGTCTCGGAGCCGCCGATCAGGAATCGGTACCGGAGCGTCAGGGGTGAAACCGTCCCCACGGTCTCGGAGAGACCGGCGAACTCGAAGGTCCTCAGACCCGGCTCGCCCTCCCGTCCCGGAGGAACCATTCGGCGGGTGAAGTCGAGATCCCGTTCGAACTGACGCCGAAGTCGACGTTCGAGGTAGGCGGGAATCTCCTCCTGCCCCTCACGCAGCGGATCGTTCTCGAAGGCGTCCAGGATGTACTGCTGCAGCAGTTCCTCGGGAATCGGCGGATAGATCGGAAGATCCGTGCGTCGTGCGGTGAGGACCTCCTCGCTGACCGCAAGCCGATCCAGATCCCCCTGCATGCCCTCGGCGACGTCGGTGGTGCGGAGATACTGGATGTACATGAACGTGGAGATGCCGGCGATGAAGATCACCACGGCATTGAGCAGCAGGATGCCCAGCCATTTGCCGAGGATGTAACGGAACTTGCCGACCGGCTTGCACATGATCTGCCAGATCTGGCGGTCGCGGATCTCGAAGGCGACCGTCGCACACCCCAGGACGATGGTCATGCAGGCGCAGAACACGAAGGTCATGCCCACGCTGCGGCTGATGAAGGTCTGGACACGATGACGCAGTGGTGAATCGGGATCCAGCCAGAACGGCAGCATGGGCAGCAGAGCCAGGAGGGCCACGATGAAAATGAGCGAGATGCGGCTTCGCGAGGCCTCCTTGATCACGGTGTGCGCGATCGCAAGCACCTGACGCGGCGAACTGATCAGGATCGAGACCAGTCGCACCAGAAGCACGAAGCTGAACAGCAGCAGACCGAAGCCCCCCACCGCGAACATGAGGTTGCGACTTCCCAGCCACGAGGCGAGCAGCACCGCGCAGGTCGTTCCGAGACAGGTCAGCAGGAACGGATACAGCAGGGACATCCAGATGATCAGCAGCAGCCAGGCCGAACTGGTCACGTAGAAGATCCAGGTGGTCGTCGGCTGCTGGAGGAGCCAGATCGGTGCCCAGTCCGGGATGGTGTCCTTGAGCAGCATCACGATCGTGAATCGAAGGTCCACCAGCTTGCCGTCGTCGTCGTACAGCGTGGCCAGCAGCTCCGGATCGATGGTCCGCACCACGCCGTCGATCTTCACCGATCCGGTTTCCCGGAGCGTGTCGGAGAATCGCTGCCCCTCCGGACCCGCGAAGGAGTTGACGATGCCCCGCGCCGACGAGTCGTAGGTGTAGCTCGTGGACAGCAGCGGCACGAAGTAGGCCGTGGTGCCGGCAACCGCCAGTATGGAACACAGCACCCGGATCCAGAGGCGGCTCTGGAGCGCAGTCAAGGCCCGGTGCAGTCGTCGCAGTGCGTTCATGCGCCCGGTTCACCCTCGTCGTCGGAGGATCCGACTCCTTCGATCAGATCGTCGATCATCGACTGATCGACGCGTGGGCGTTCGACCGTCCGCGAGACTTCCGTTCCCTTGGACTCCGGCTCGGGTGCCGCGGTGGTGAGCCCTTCGACCACCTTGTCGGTGGTCTCCTTCTGGACCTCCGCCCGGGTGGTCTCCTTGACCTCGGTGGCACGGACCGGCGTGGAATCGATCGTGTCGCTGGTGAGGGACTCGATCAGTTCTTCACCCTCTCCCTGCGCCCGGAGGAAGCCGGCGGTCTGCCCGCTCTCGGTCGCCCCCGCCGTCTCGATGTGCTCGCGTCGTGCCTGCTCCACGATGTCGAGGAAGAGATCCTCGAGACGCTGCCGGGGCTGGCTGACCTTCTCGATGGCGATGCCTTCCGACTCGCGGATGACCGCCTCCACACGCTGAATGGTCTCCTCCTTCAGACGCGGGGACTGGATGATCGTGCGTCCGGTGTCCTCCAGAAGCTGTTCGACGCTGCCCTCGGCACGGATGGTGCCGCCGTACAGCATCACCATCCGGTCGCAGACATCCTGNACGTCCGANAGNAGNTGNGAACTNAGCAGGATGGTCTTGTTGCGGGANCGNAGGTTCAACAGCAGNTCCTTNACCTGCTTGGTGCCNATNGGATCNANNCCCGANGTNGGCTCGTCGAGNATCAGGAACTCNGGNTCGTTGATCANNGCCTGGGCGATGCCGATNCGACGCGNCATGCCCTTNGAGAANTCACCGATGGGCCGGTGNGCCACATGGCTGAGNCCGACCATCTCCAGAAGCTCTTCGATCCGNTTCCGGCGGGTGGCCCGNTCGAGNCCGAAGAGNCGACCGTAGTAGTCNAGNGTCTCCTGNGGATTNAGATACCGGTAGAGGTAGGACTCCTCGGGCAGGAAGCCGATGTGCTTCTTCACCGTCACGTCGGACGGCGTCCGGCCGAAGACCGTCAGCTGCCCCGACGTCTTGTGGAGCAGACCGAGGATCATCTTGATCGTGGTGCTCTTTCCGGATCCGTTTGGCCCCAGCAGGCCGAAGATCTCTCCGGGATGGATCTCGAAGTCGATGTGGTCCACGGCCAGCGCCTTGGTCCGCATCCAGAAATCGCGGAAGACCTTTGTCAGGCCAACCGCCTCGACGATGGGGTTCGAGGATTGCTTCACCATGTGCGTCGGCACTCCGCCGGTAGTCGTTCTAGTTCTTGTCAAGATTCTCGGAACGGAGGCCCTTGATCCGGCCGGAGTCGTCGAACTCCAGCTGGCGACCGGCTCGGCCCGCCTCCTTCATTTCATCCACCCGCTTCAGCGTCGAGCCCAGCAGATCGAGATCACGGTAGGTCGCCTCGAGCTCACGCTGCTGCATTTCCGCCCGACGACGGATGTCCTTGACCGCCTGCAGCCCGGACAGATCCAGGGCCATCGAGCCCAGCTGCCGCGGAACGTACATCACTTCCACGTCCCGGCGGTCCATGACGGTGCCGTAGACCTCCAGCCAGCGCTGGGCCACCACCAACTGGGGATGCTCGCGATAGGCGTCGAGCAGCCCGTCGAACCGACGCGCCTCGAGACCGATGCTGGTGTCGATGCTCGCCAGATACCCATTGGCGCTGTTGATGTAGTTCGATGCCGTGCCCGCGACCTTGCTGCCGTCGAGGAACGCATTGATTCCCGCGAGAATGTCCCCTGCGTCGCTTGAATCGAGCTCCCACGCCTCTTCGTAGCGATCGATCAGTCCCGTCAGTTCCGAGTAGTACTCGCCGGCGGTCTTGATCAGCAGCTCGTCGGCCTTCTTCTGGGACGCCTGGATCTCCTGACGGGCCAGTTGGCGGTTGATCGTGAAGTCCTCGAACGACTTCTGGATGAACCGGGGGGGAAGGAACTTCTCCTCGAGCACCACATCGATCACCCGGATGCCGCTGCGGGCACTGTCCAGCGTGGACTGGACGTCCTGCTTGAGCATCGCCCGGATCTCCTCGGTGGACAGCTCCTCACGGAGCTCCTGGAGGGTATGTCGGGCCGCCACGTGGATGACCGCACGCT
>PAAB01000024.1 GCA_002591705.1 Phycisphaerae bacterium | reverse complement strand
GATCAGTAGTTGATCTGGCCCAGTTGGGCACCGACCTGTGTTTCTTCGGTGATCTGGTTGTAGTTGGCGTAGAAGATGAGATCGAAGTCGGGGAAGGATCGGGTCACCGAACCGCTGACGGATCGGAAGTCGTCCCGTTCGAAGTCCCATTGCGGGACGGCCGAGATGCGGTACTTGTCGGAGATCTCGTACGTGCCGCCGAAGGCGAGCAGCTTCGTTTCCGTGTCGTTCACGTACCGGTATTCGAGGAACGTGTTGAACTGCGGGCTGTGGTTCAGTTCCAGTCCGGTGGACGCCCGCATGAACTGGTCCGCATCGAGATCCCAGATCCCCTCTCCGATGAAGGCGAGGCTGTCACTGAACTGCCAGGTGTAGCTGCCCTCGACAAAGTTGCCCAGTTGCGAGTATCCGGGTTCCCAGTCGAAGTACTGGGGGGTGGGGAAGCGGCTCTCCTCGGAGTCGGTGCTGAGCACCAGCGATGCATCGACGGTGAGCCAGTCGACGTCGTACCACCGGCCGGGGCCGCCTCGTTGCGTCTGGAGGGTGTTGCGAAGACCGAAGCGGACCAGTCCGCCGGTCGAAAGATTGTCGAAGAGCGGATCGTAGATGGGGATCTCCAAATCGTCGTAGTTGGATCCCGAGTACCAGGCGACGAAGTAGGGTTCGATCAGGTGCCGGAGCCGATGCAGATCGAACAGATCGCTGCTGACGTCGTTGAAGACCCGCTGGAGCACCGTGTTCACCTTGACACCGCCGCTGCCGTAGTACTGATGCTTCGAATCCTCCGCCCCGTCGGCGGTGTCGTCCTCGAAGTAGGCCACGATCTGGCCCATGGCGAAGGGGGTGATGTTGAAGGCGCCCCATTGCATGGGCATGGAGATGTTCTGACGGGTCGCGACCCGGTTCACCCACGACTGACGGAGGCCCTGGTAGCGGGCGGCCTCGGCCAGCGGTTGATTCGCGAGGAACGGGCCGCCGGCGGGATTCTGGAAGGTGGACGTCCGCAGGCCGTTGCTGGCCGGGGTTCCGTCGGGCACCACGATCTGCATGCGGGATGCGTTGTACTGGCTGGACCACGTCAAGGTGTCGCCGAACAGCGAATCTCCGAACCGGCGGTACGTCAGCTCCGGAAACTTGTTGACCTGGTAGCCGGGGGATGCCATGAGCCAGCTGTTGGAAATGAAGTCGTTCAGGGCGTACTTCGCCAGAGCGGTGAATGCGGTGTTGCCGGATTCACGCTTGATGTACAGGCTGGTTTCGAACTCCCTGCGATCCTCGTACCACTCGTTGCGCCATGCGCTGATGTAGGTCGCATCCGACATGTAGGACAACTGACTTTGGAGCAGCCACGCATCGCTGAGCTGCAGCGTCTGTTCCCAGAGTGCCGCGTAGCGGTATTCCTCGGGGACCTCCATCGTGATGCCGGTGTCGGTGCGCTGGGTTCCGCTGTCCTTGATGCCGTAGAGATCGAGGGCCATCTGGTTGTCGGCGGTGTTGACCTCCCAGTCGATCCCCGCGCCGAATCCCCGTTCCGAATAGCCGTCGAGGTTGAGTTCCAGATCCCAGCCATCCGGCCGGTCCACTCCGGCGAGCGAGAAGACGTCCCAGCTCGTCTCGACGATTGCGCCCTCGTATTCCCCGTAGCCGCCGCGAACACCGCTCAGCGGGATGCTGGTGATGGATCCACGGTATCTCGGCCACCAGACGATGGGCAGGCCACCGGCCTCCAGGGTGTTGTTCCTCGAATCGATGGTCAGTTCGCCCGCTTCCAGGTCACCGTTGTCCGTGAGTCCGCCGGGCACCTTGTCGACGACCACCGAACTGGCACCGATCGCCAGGGTCGGGGTGGCGAACGACGAGGAGGACACCTTGACCTGCTGTGCACTCCACTGGTTCTCGGCGATCTGCCGCATCTCGGCGGCACGTGCGAAGACCGGAAGGGCTCTCTTGCGATCGTAGGTTCGGAGCACGGCGTCGAGCATGATGGCCTGATCGGTCTGGAAGTCGTAGTACATCCGTGGCGATCGAACCACGTAGTCGTCCTTGTCGGATTCCGCCTTGACGGCACCTTCCAGGTAGACGCCCCGGATTTCATCCATGCCCAGTTGTCGGGACGCAAGATCTCGGACCGATCCGGGATCCATGAACACGACGGCCCGTTCGGCGGACAAGCGAATGTTGCTCTGGCCCGAACCGGGGCGATAGTCGAGCACCACGTCTCCGTCGGTGATGAGGAGATTCTCGTCGTCGCCCGTCTCGAGTTTGACCTTGCGTGCGGAGAAGGAGACGACGCCGCCCGGTCGGCGCAGCCAGGGACGCGAGGCGCGTGGCGTGGGGCCCGTCGCGAGGTGCTCACCGGGAAGCGAACCGCCGGGCGTGGGCACGAACTCGGGGACTTCCGCCGGTCCGAGTACCTTCGGATACTGGGCCAGGGCGGCGGTTCCCGTCTGCAGGCTGCCGAGGTAATCGGCCAGTCGTTCTTCCGCACGCCGCACCAGACTGGTGTTGGGTGCGGGCTTGTCGATCATCAGCGCGACATTCAGATTGGCCTGCCCGCGTGCGCTGCCGACAACCAGTAGGTTGCGGCCCTTGGGACCTCGGCCCGCTTCACTGGTCGGGCTCCAGGCATCCGGAATCCAGACTGCGATCTGGTTGATCAGTCCGTCCGCACTGGGAATGCGGTTGAGCCACACCATGGCGGTTTCACCCTCGAAGGAGAATCCCGCGATCTGGATGAGGACATCCCCCTGCAGCAGCAGTCGCTTGGTGTCGTCGACGGTCCATGCGTTTGCACGCATGGCGTTGAGATTGATGTTTCCCGTTCGTGGTTCGACCGGCAGCACGATCCTGCTGAGACGGTCTCCCGAGAACGACCGGGGCGACGAGACGTTCGCCTGCACGGACGAGGCCGCGACGGCCATCAGGAAGAGGGCCAGCACCGTCAGGCGGGACAGGGGATGGTGGGAGGATCCCGTTACCGTTCGCACGGTTGGATCATACCGCCTCATCGACTTCGGCGAACATGGCCTCGACGAAGACCTCCGGCTCGAAGGAGGCGACATCCTCGGGGCGTTCCCCGAGGCCGACGAGCTTCACGGGGATCTCGAGTTCGTCCCAGATCGCGACCACGATGCCTCCCCGGGCGGTTCCATCGAGTTTGGTCAGGAAAATGCCGTCGACTTCGATGGCATCATTGAACTGGCGGGCCTGCACGAGGGCATTCTGCCCCTGGGTGGCATCCAGCACGAGCAGCACCTCGTGGGGGGCCCCGGGGCACTGGCGGTCGAGAATGCTTCGGATCTTCTCCAACTGCCGCATCAGTCCGTCCTCGGTGTGCATTCGTCCGGCGGTGTCCACCAGGAGGACGTCCATCTCGCGGGCCTTGGCGGCATCGATGGCGTCGAAGACCACCGATGCGGGATCGGCGCCGTCGTGGCCGCGGACGATGTCAACATCCAGACGCGTCGCCCAGGTGGCCAGTTGGTCCGCCGCGGCGGCACGGAAGGTGTCGCCCGCGGCCAGCATCACGCGTTGCCCGTCCTCCTTCATCGAGGCCGCCAGTTTGGCGATGCTGGTTGTCTTGCCGACTCCGTTGACGCCGGCCACCAGAATTACGGTGGGGCCGTCCGGTGCGGATCGCAGGGCCAGTTCTGCGCCGTCGAACCGTGCCACGAGCTGGGATTTGAGGAACGCGATGACGTCCTCGCCGCGCTGCTTCTGTCCCTGCTTGATGCCGGTGCGGAGCGTGTCCACGATCGTGCGGGTCGACATGACGCCCACGTCGCTGCGCAGCAGGTGTGATTCGATTTCGCCGAGGAGCGTCTCGTCGAGCTCCCGTCCCCGCAGTTTCGCCACCAGGCCGGTGCCGAGGACCGCATTGGTGCGGCCGAGGCCGCGTTTCAGGGCTCCGAGGGTGCTGGAGAACAGGCCCATGTTCAGCCCTCCACGTCGGCGTTGGGCGTGGGAAGCTCGTCGGAGACTGCTTCGCGATCTCCATGGTAGATCCGGTCCAGGACGCCGTTGACGAAGAGCGATGATTGGGTGGTGCTGTATTCCCGAGCGAGTTCGACCGCTTCGTTGATGGCGAGCTTGGGGGGTGTCCGATCGGTGGTGATCTCGAACCAGCCCATTCGGAGCAGGTTCCGGTCGATGATCGGCTGCCGATGCGTTGGCCATTCCGGGGTGAGGGCGGCGATGCACTCGTCGGCCTCCTTCTGTTGCATCCAGATGGAACACGCCAGGTCGTAGCCGAGCTGCCGCTCGCCCTCCTCGCCGATTCCGGCCGGCCGGTCGTCGTCGTCCGAGTGGTCAAGGCTGGAGCGAAGGTCCGGGTCGTCGATCGTTGCGCCGCAGTCCAGCTGGTACAGGACCGTCAGTGCATTGCGGCGGGTGTTTCGGGTGATCTTCATGTCGTGGCTTCCGGGCGATCGAGCGAGCGGATCGTGGCGGCGGCGTCGATTGCGGCCAGCATGGATTCCCGACCCTTGTTGCCGACGTCGCCGCCCGCGCGGGCAAGGGCCTGCTCCATCGAGCTGCAGGTCAGCACCCCGAAGGCGACGGGCGTGGAGGTCCGGACCGCCAGACGGGCCAGGGCGTCGGAGACGCCGCGGTTGATGTATCGGTCGTGCGACGTCTCTCCGGCGATGACGCAGCCGATGGCGACCACCGCATCGAACGTCTCCGATGCCCGAAGCAGACCGCTGCAGAGCACGGGGAGTTCCCACGTTCCGGGGGATTCGATGTGCAGCAGCCGGTCGGGATCTCCGCCGCATTCCCGGAAGGCGTCGCTGGCTCCGTTCCGCAGGGCGGTGGTGACCTCCGCGTAGTATCGGCTGGTGACGACGCCGATGCGCATGTCGCTGGCGTCGAGAGTGGTCGGGCTGATGGGCTGGTGCTTCATGGGGGCGTGTCCGGATCCTTGATGGTACAAGGGGATAACCGGTGGCCGCAATGGCCACGGCTCGAGGTCCGCCCATGCGTCCGATGTTCGAACGAGTCATGACCACGCTCCAACTGACGCGAATCAGTGTCGCTTTTGGTGCCGTGAGCGATCTCTGGTTCATGATCGTGCTGCTCTGGATCCTGCAGGAGGACTCCTTCGACGGCGTCGTCGTCGAGTGGAGCGGTACCACGGGGCTGACCTGGCTGCCGCTGGCTCTGGTGGCCGGTCTGGTGATCGCCCTGGGGCTCTTCGCCTACGGCGCATCGTTGAACGACGTTCTGGACGTCCGCCGGGATGCCGCCTTCCGATTGCAGCGTCCGATCGCCACCGGTCGCATCGCCCCCGGTCAGGCGGTGGTGATCACCGGGTGTGCGTTGCTGACCGCGATGGTGGGGGCCATGGGGCTGGGGACCTGGTCCGTCTGGATGACCATGCTGGTGGCCGTGATGCTGCTCTTCTACAACGCCGCCGGACGGTATCTGCCCGCGGTCGGGATTGTGACCATCGGGCTGGTGCACGCAACGCACATGCTCATTCCCGATCCCGGCTTTCCCGTCCTGCTTCCGATCTGGCTGAGCATGACCCATGCAATGTTCGTGGCACTGGGGATTTCGTTGCTGGAAGACAAGCGTCCCCGGATCACCCGGTATGCCCTGGTGGGAATCGTCGCCGGTTGGATCTTCTGGAGTGCGGTTCTGGGATGGCTCAGTTGGCACCGAATCGGTGGCCTCTGGCCGGATCGACTCCCGATGTGGAGTCTGGCCTGGCCGGCGGCGGCCGCTCTCGGTGGGCTGCTGGTTCTTCGGTGGAAGCAACGCACCGCACGCGATCGACGGGCGGGAGCGGAGAAGCTTCGTCGCTACGGAGCCCTCTGGCACTGCATGTACGGGTCGGCCTGGTTTGCCGCGTTGGGGATGATGCTGCCGGCTCTCTGCTTCGGCGTGCTTGCCATCATCGGATTCGTGGTGATGACCGTGCTTCGGGAGGCCGTCGGGCTCACGGGTCGTCCCCTCGACTTCCGCTGATCGTGCGGCAAGTCTCTGGTTTCCAACCGGTTCCGGACGTCCCATGAAAAAGCAACATCGCCGAAAAGGTCTCTCCTCCAAAACCTCTCCGGCGATGCCTACCTTCAAACTACAGGTGACCCGGCGGCAATCCAAGAACTACTTTGCGGATTGGTGGACCTAAATCCCGTCTGATGGCCGGGCGAAGGCCGCCTGGGTCCGAAAATGGCGGATTCGAGTTTCCTTAACATTGTTTATGATTCGATTGCAGCCAATGTTGCCCCAATCCAACGGCCTTGATTCAGGCTCGTACCACGTCGGTCGATGGGTAGGGCATGACCAACATCCGCCAAATGAACAGGGATCTGGTGGCAGGCTTGCAAGGCCTGGATCAGGTTGAATTCGGACTGAGATGCCTTTCCGCTCCCGAGCGGGATCTGGGGATGGATCTGACGGTTGCCTTGCGGGACATGATGTCTTGTCGCATCGATCGACTGGGGTTCGAACTCGAGTCGGAGAACGACGGGCCGGTACTGGAGCACGGATTTGTCGATCGCATCGAACATGACTTGCGTGCCATGGCCCGGAAGGCTCGACTGCGAGGCGTTCGACTGACCTGTCAGCTCACGTCCTCCCTCCGTGCCGTTCCCTTCAGTGCCGGAGGTTCCATCCTGCTGGGATTGGTCGAGCAGGCGCTGTCGGCGCCGGTCGGGACCGGTTCGGAACGCACCGTCTCGGTGACGGCGACCATCGACGCCCAGCAGCGTCTGGTCATCAGCATCGAGGATTCGGCCCAGGCGGGTCGGGAGTGCTATTCGATCCGAGACCTGGGGCGATGGCGTCGGCACATCGGTGAACTCGGCGGCGAACTTCGCCTGCGTGGGGTTCCGTTCGGCAGCGGCACCACCATCCAGGCCATGCTGCCCGTCGAGCATCAGGCGGCATGATCAAATCACCATCGGCCATCGCGATCGTCCAGTGTCCGGCGTCCGGACTCGAGGATTCGACCGAACGTGTCCTGCGTGCATCGTCGGATGTGCTGTTGACGGTCCGGTCGGTGGACGAGATCGAATCGCATCTCGCCGCACTGCGGGGTGCTCCGTGCATGATCTTCGTCGACGGCTCGGCGGGAGTGGACTACGGCCGGCTGCGTGGTGTCCGGGAGACCGGACCGCATCACGCTCTGGTCGCGATGGTCCAGGATCCCGGTGTTGATGCCGTCGTCGATGCACTGCGATTCGGATTCGTCGACGTGCTTGAACTGCGGGCCGGGGCGTCGCGATGGCGTCTGGCGGCGGATCGGGCGGCGGCGGGTCTGGCTCGTGCGGATCGGCACGAGGGGATCCAGGACGGGATGCCGCTGCGTGAAGCGCTCCTGGTTCCAGAACGACGAATCATCCTGGCCGCCTTGGACGCGAACGACTGGAATCGCGGGGACACGGCCCGCCAGCTTCAGATCGACCGGACGACGCTCTACAAGAAGATGAAGCAGTTCCGCATCGCGGCCTGATCAGGGATCCACCGGATCGTGCCCGGCGAGCAGGTCCGGGAAGCCTTCGACCTGATCCTGATCCGGTGTGACGCCCAGGTAGGCGAGGGCATGGTCCATCACATCCCGTACCACGGGACCGGCCACCCGACCGCCGTAGTAGGGGCCGATCCGCTTGTCGGGATCCTCGATCACGCACAGCACGACCAGTCGCGGCGACTCGAGCGGTGCTCCGGCGATGAACGACGAGATGTAGCGATCCTCGTGGTATCCGCCACCGGTCGCCTTGGGCAGTTGGGCCGTCCCCGACTTGCCGAACAGGCGATACCAATCGGATCTGCAGCGTTGTCCGGTTCCGTCCGTCATGACCTTTCGCATCGTCATGCGGGTGATTCGCGCGATGCCGGGGTCCAGCACCCGGTGCTGCACCAGCGGAGGCACGTGGTGTTTACTGTGTGCAAGCAGATGCAGAGCCGGCAGATTGCCGTCGGTTGCGAATGCGCTGAAGGCACGCACCATCTGCAACGGCGTGACGCCGATCTCGTGTCCCAGGGAGACGGACACCTGGGTGTAGGAACTCCAGTCGCCGCTGCTCGTGACGAGGCCGGCCGTCTCACCCGGCAATCCGCAGTTGGTGCGGGTTCCGAACCCGAACCGGTTGATGCATGCCTGCATCGAGCCGGTGTCCAGACGCTCGGCCACGATGGCCATCCCGCTGTTCATGGACTTGACCAGCACCTTTTCCCAACTGGACTTTCCGTAGTAGTGGACGTCCCGGATCCGTCGTCCGCTCCGGGTTCGGTGGGGGGTGCCGTTGGGGGTGGGGAGGATTTCCGACGGGGTGACCACGCCCTGTTGCGTGGCGTACGCCCACACGAAGGGCTTGAAGGTGGATCCCGGTTCGTAGGGGTCGGTTGCGCACCGGTTGCGGGCGAGTCTGGGATCGACGGGCGCTGCCTCGGGGGCGGGATCGCCCTCCCGCGGAGGGCGATCCGAGTTCACCAGATCCGCGATGGCCAGCAGCTCCCCGGTTGCGGGATCGAGGACCACGACGCGTCCACCCGCGGCGTTGCGGGCGACGATTTCCGCCTCCAGCCGTTGTTCGACATGCCGCTGGATGACCATGTCGATCGTCAGTCGGCAGTCGGCTCCATCCTCGTGCGGCGTGAAGGTATCGGGGCTGATCCACAGGGGACGACGCCGCACGTCGCGAAGGTAGGTCATCCGACCCTCGGTTCCCGCCAGGTCCTCGTCCAGAAGATGCTCGGCGCCTCCCAGGCCGGTGTGTTCGAATCCGACCAGACCGATGAGNTGGGCNCCNGTNCCNTCCTGCGGGTAGTGCCGGACCAGNCGNGGTTCCANTCCGACTCCGTCNAGTCCNCTGCGTCGNATNCGNTCGACCTGCCACGGCTCGAGGATGCCGCTGACGGGTACGAAGCGGGANCNGTGNCGNGGNGCCACNCGNCGATCGACATCNACGGGNTCCAGTCCGATCAGNTTCTTNAGATCAACCCCGATGGTGGCGAGNTCCTTGACNGTTCCGGGGTCGACGAAGGCGCGGTGNCCCAGCGTGGTCGTGGCGATGACGCGNCCNCGNCGGTCNAGCAGGTCNCCGCGGCGTGCCGGTTCGACCCGGGTCGAGAACGGTGATCCGGCGGCAGCGGACAGTCGCAGGTCCGGGGTGAGTTTCAGTTGGACGACGCGGCCGATGCAGGCCAGCATGACGACGGCGATTCCGGTCAGCAGCAGGGTCGTCCAGCTGTCGAGCCGGTGCTGCTGCCAGGTTCGCGGAGGAGGGACGTCGTTCACGGTCGGGCCTGTTCGCCGGTGGGAACGACCGTCCAGGGGCGGTTGATGGCGAGCCATCGATTCGGATCCTCGGCCAGCCATTCCTTGAGAGCCGGCGCACGGCATGCTTCCGCGATGCGTTGGCGGGTGGTCCACATGGTCCGCCGCTGCTCCATCAGCAGGCGGTGCGTATCGACCATCTCATGCACGATCGCCAGTCGTTGCTGACGGAATCCAAGCAGCGCCAGTGCGATGCAGGTGGCGGCGAGGATGATGGTCATGAGCTTTGCGAACACGTGGCGTTTCCCGGGTCAGCTGGAGGATCGTGGGTAGCGGAGTTCCATGCCGACCTGCAGGGCGTCGATGTTGCCGATCACATCGCGATTCATCTCGAACAACCGTCCCGTATCCCGTGAGCTCCCCAGAAGCTTCTGTGCNAGCTGGGACAGGGTGTCTCCGGGCTTGACGGTGTAGACCTCGAGCGAGTCCGGCTNGTCCTCCGCAATCGCTGCCGGTGGCGTGATCGGGGCCGGTTGTCCCATGGTGATGGTCAGCTCGGCGACGTCACCGGGGGGCGACGTCGGCATCAGGAGTCGGGTGCCGGGAACGAGCCGATCGGGATCGGGCAGGTTGTTGTGGGCGGCCAGGGTGATCGCCATGGAGTCGTCGCCGTACCAGGAGCGGGCGATGGTCCGCAGCGTCTCGCCTTCCTCCACGACATGCAGGGGGTGCGTGGATTTCGTGGGAAGAGCGGTCGGATGATCCTCCGGGCCGGCAAGACGAGGTCCGACCGGGCCGAACTCGACCAGCGGCGTGTCCTCGTCCTCGTCGACCAGCGGGTCGATGGCCATCGCGAGATCGGCGGTGACCAGGCGATTGGCTTCGGAGAGATGGTCCGAGATCAGCACCCCGACGAAGAGTACGAGNCCGAATCCAATGATCAGAGCAAGTTTGTTTTCACGACTCATCGTTGCCAGCGTCCCTGCCGGCCGCGGGTGCGGCGTTCCCGAATCCCCTCACCCGAGAGCGGGGGTGTGTGACGCCTTGCNGTCCCTGCGGTGTGCATCCATGCATCACCGGGCGGGAGGCGCCCCTGNTCAGGTCAGTTGCACGGCTCTGAGCTTGGCGGATCGACTCCGTCGATTGGCCCGTTCCTCCTCCGCCGTGGCCCGGACCGGGCCTTTGGCGAGNTGGGTGACGAGCGACCGCCGCTGCAGGTCCGCNAATGCCTTCTTGACCGGGCGGTCTTCGAGGCTGTGGAAGCTGATGATGCCGATTCTGGCACCNTGGCTGAGCCATCCACCGGAGGTTGCGGCCTCCGCCCCGTGGGTGATGGCGGCCAGGAGGGCATCCAGAGCCACCAGTTCATCGTTTACCGCGATCCGAAGAGCCATGAAGGTTCTGGTCGCAGGTTCCATTCGTGATGTCGCCGCCCGGCGACCGTAGGCTTCGCGAACAATTCGCGTCAATTGACCCGTAGTTTCAATCGGTTGCTCATCCCGGGCCCGTACAACTTTTTGCGCGATCCGCCGGGCCAGAGGCTCCTCGCCCAGGCTGTGGATGATGTCCGCAAGTTCCGCCTCCGAGGTGGTGGCCACCAGATCGGCGGCGGAACGGCCGCTACTGGTGTCGAAACGCATGTCCAGTGGTCCGTCGTGGCTGAAACTCATCCCCCGATCCGGATTGTCCATCTGGGTGGAGGCAAAACCGAGATCGGCCAGCACCAGATCCGCACGAACGTCCAGGTCTTCGAGGGTGCGATGGACGAGTCCGAAGCTGCCGTGGATCGCGTGGATCGTGACGCCCGTGTCCGCCGCCTCGACCCGCTGCCGTGCCGCCTGCAGATTGCTCTCGTCAAGGTCCAGCAGCACCAGCGTTCCTTCGGGTCCCAGCACCCCGGCCAGGGCTTCGGCGTGACCACCCCGGCCGGCCGTGCAGTCGACGGCCACCTGACCGGGAGACGGTGCGAGCAGGTCCATGCACTCATCGAGGAGGACGGGAATGTGTCTGGGATCCGTCATGACGTTAGTAGGATACGGGGGTGGAACAACCGACGCCGTCCATGCGGGTTCCGACCCCGAACGCCACGGCCTGTCTGGTGCTGGGCATTCTGAGCCTGGTGCTCGGCGGGTGCTTCGTGGTCGGCCTCGTGCTGGGGATCATGGGCATTCTCTACGCCCGCAAGGGACGGCGGGATCTGGCGGCGAATCCGCACCACGATGGCGAGGGCATGATCACCGGTGGACTGGTCTGCAGCATCATCGGTGTCGTAGTCGGCACGCTGCAGATGCTCTTCTTCGCCGGATACGTGGTGTTGATGCTGGTGCTGGCGATGATCGAGGAACCGATCGGCTCCTGACCGATCACATGTCCAGCAGCAGTCGCTCGGGGTGCTCGATGCACTGCTTCAGATGCACGAGGAAGCCGACCGCCTCGGCGCCGTCCACGATGCGGTGGTCGTAGCTGAGGGCCAGGTACATCATGGGACGCAGGGCGATCTGTCCGGGATTGTCCGGATCCTCGATCGGGCGGTTCTGGATGCGGTGCAGTCCGAGGATGCCGGACTGGGGGGGATTCAGGATCGGCGTGGACATCATCGACCCGTAGACGCCGCCGTTGGAGATCGTGAAGGTGCCGCCGGTCATGTCGTCGATCCCGAGTCGCCCTTCCCGTGCCTTGCCGGCGAGATCCATGATCGTGGTCTCGATCTCGGAGAAGGACCGGCGATCCGCATTGCGGATCACGGGAACGACGAGCCCCTTGTCGGTTCCGACGGCCACCGACATGTCGACGTAGTCGTGTTCGACGACCTCGTCGCCCTCGATGAAGGCGTTCACCAGCGGATACTTGTGCAGGGCCGAGACCGCGGCCCGGATGAAGAACGACATGAATCCGAGCTTCACTCCGAAGCGGTCGTTGAACTCCTCCTTGTGGGCGTTCCGCAGTGCGATGACGTGCGACATGTCCGCCTCGTTGAAGGTGGTCAGCATGGCGGCGGTGCGCTGGGCGTGCACGAGCCGCTCGGCGATGCGCTGCCGCAGCTTCGTCATTCGGGTTCGACGTTCGCCCCGCTGCAGAATGCCGTCGCCTCCGGCGATGATGGGTTCGGCCGGGGCGGGGACGTTGGTGGCCGACAGGACGTCGGACTTGGTGATCTTGCCGTGCAGTCCGGTGCCGGGAACCGATGCGATGTCCACTCCGCGGTCTTCGGCGACCTTGCGGGCCAGCGGGGTGACGCGGACCGGAGAGGCCGCCTCGGTGGCATCCTCGACCCGGGCGGCGGGGGTGGAGATCGGTTCGGCCGCGGGAGTCGAAGACGCGGCGGGGGCGGCGGGGGCGGGTTCCGACTGGGCCGGCCGTTCCGCTTCGGTGTCCACGGTTCCGATGACGGCACCGACCGGAAGGTCCGTGCCTTCCTGCTCGGTGACGTGCAGGACACCGGCGGCCGGGGAGGGGAACTCCTGCGTCACCTTGTCGGACTCGATCTCGACGAGGATTTCATCCTTCTCGACCCAGTCGCCTTCGGCGCGATGCCACTGTCCGAGTCGGACTTCGGTGATCGATTCGCCGAGGCTGGGGATGACGATTTCAACGGCCATGGGACGGGGGGCTCCGGGTCAGGGGCTGGTGTTGATCGCAGGGTCGATGCCGATGGCCTCCACCACGAGCTGGTACTGCTCGGAGGCATGCATCTTCGTGGAGGCGACGGCCGGTGAATCGTTGTCCGGTCGGCCGACGTACCGCAGGGTGGTACCGAATCGTTCGGTGAACTGTTCGTTCATGTACGTCCAGGCGCCCATGTTCCGCGGCTCCTCCTGCACCCAGGTGATCTTCTCCACTCCATCGTAGCGTGCAAGGATCTTCTGGATGTCTTCGGTGGGGAAGGGATGCAGTTGTTCGACGCGGACGATGGCGGCGTGGCGGGCCTCGACCTTCTCGCGATGGGCGATGAGGTCGTAGTAGACCTTGCCGGAGCAGAACAGCACCCGGTCGACGGAGCCGGGATCCTTGATCGTGGGATCGTCGATGACGTGCTGGAAGCCGCCCCGCTCGAACTCCGCCACCGGTGAGCGGGCGGCGGGGTGCCGGAGCAGGCTCTTGGGGCTGCAGATGATCAGGGGCACGCGGAACGTGCGTCGCATCTGCCGTCGCAGCAGATGGAAGATCTGGGACGGGGTGGTCGGATTCACGACCTCCATGTTGTCGTTGGCCGAAAGCTGCAGGAAGCGTTCGAGTCGGGCGGAGGAGTGTTCGGGTCCCTGCCCCTCGTAGCCGTGGGGAAGCAGCATGGTCAGGCCGCTGTACCGTGCCCACTTGCGGGCGGCGGAGGCGATGAATTGATCGAAGAAGACCTGTCCCGCATTGGCGAAGTCGCCGAACTGGGCCTCCCACACCACGAGCATGTTGGGATCGCCCAGCGAATAGCCGTACTCGAATCCGATGCAGCCGCCCTCGGTGACGGGGCTGTTGTGGATGCAGATCCTGGCCTGCGATTCGTGGATGTGGTTCAGGGCGACGTACTCCTCGCCGCTTTCGGCGTGGAACAGCCCGGCGTGGCGATGCGAGAAGGTCCCCCGCATGACATCCTCGCCGGTCAGTCGGACGCTGGTGCCTTCGTCCAGCAGGGTGCCGTAGGCCAGCAGTTCACCCATGGCCCAGTCCATCGGTTCGTCCTGTTCGATCGCGTTGCCCCGCTGTTGCAGCAGCCGCTCCAGCTTGCGGTGGGGAACGAATCCCTCCGGAACGGATCCCAGCGTCCGGGCCACCTTGTCGAGCCGCTCGCGGGAGACGGAGGTGTCGACCGGAGTCCAGTCGTAGGAGTCCGAGAACCCGGCCCAGGCGCTCTGGTCGTCGAAGGCGGGGGGGGCGGGTTCGACCGGTCGTTCGCGCACCCGTTCCTGCGACTCGTCCATGAGATTCTGGATGCGGCTGCGGGCCGATTCGTACTCGTCGCCGGAGATGACGCCTTCGGCCAGGAGCGAGTCGGCGTACTGCTTCACCACCGGGACCATCTGCTTGATGGCCTCGTACATGATCGGCTGGGTGAAGGCGGGTTCGTCGGTCTCGTTGTGTCCGTACTTGCGGTAGCCGTAGAGGTCGATGACCACATCGCGCTGGTAGCGCTGGCGGAACTCGAAGGCGAGCAGCATGACGCGGACGCACAGGTCCGGATCGAATCCGTTGACGTGGAAGACCGGAATGTCGTACGCCCGGGCGATGTCCGTGCAGTAGGAACCGGTGAACAGGTCGATCGGTTCCGTGGTGAAGCCGATCTGGTTGTTGATCACGATGTGGATGGTGCCGCCCACCGTGTAGCCCGGCAGTTCGGAGAGGTTGAAGGTCTCCTGGACGATGCCCTGTCCCGGCAGCGATGCGTCGCCGTGCATGAGCACCGGGATGCACCGGTCACGTTCGTCGTCGTTGCGGAGTCGCTGCTTGGCCCGGACGCGACCGAGGCTCGCGGGGTGTCCCCACTCCAGGTGGGAGGGGTTGGAGGCCATCGACAGATGCACGGTGTGGCCGGTGTCGGTCACGATGTCGCTGCTGTATCCACGGTGGTACTTGACGTCGCCGCCGCCCTGGATGAAGTCCTCGGCCCAGCTCTCCTCGAACTCCGTGAAGAGCTGTTCGTAGCTCTTCTGCAGGATGTTGACCAGGACGTTGATGCGTCCGCGGTGGGCCATGCCGAAGGCGACCTCCTCCGCGCCGCCGCTGGAGGCGGCGTTGATGAGTTCGTTGAGCATCGGGATGAGGGATTCGTTGCCTTCGAGGCTGAACCACTTCTTGCCGATGTAGCGCCGCATCAGGAACTGCTCGAGGCCGGTGGCCTGCACCAGTTCACGAAGGATCCGTTTCCGCAGTTCGGTGTCGAGCGGTGAAGACAGCGGAAGCTGTTCGATGCGTTCCGTCAGCCATCGCTGCTGTTCGAGATCGCGGATGTGGGAGAGCTCGACGCCCAGTCGGCCGCACCAGCTCTGCCGGAGGTGATCGAGGACGGTGCGGACGGTGGGTTCGGGCCCCACGGGAAGTGTGCCCGCGTCCACCCGGGTGTCGAGGTCGCCGTCATCGAGTCCGACCGAAGCGAGGGCAAGTTCCGGCGCGAGGGCGGGAGCCGGTCCGAGCGGATTCAGGTGGGAGGACAGGTGTCCGAGATTGCGATGGCGTTCGATCAGCTGGTCGACCTGCGCCTGCAGTCGGTTGACCGATGCATCGCCCAGGGCCGGTCGCACGACCCCGTCGTCGTCGGTCGGGTCCGGCATGCGTTCCGCGCCGAGTTTGAAGCCTTCGAAGAACGGATGCCACTGCGGGTCGACCGAAGTCGGATCCTCGGCCCACTGTTCGTAGAGATGTTCGACGTAGGGCGCATTCCAACCGTTCAGGGACGGGGTGGTGCCGTCTCCCGGCAGCTGGGAACCTGGAGGAGTTGTCGAACCGCTCATGGTTGCTTCAGCCGTGTGGACGCCGGTCGGTGAATCTCGACGCCGCTGTCGAGGATTCTCTGAAGGCCCCGATTCTACCGAGGTTTCGTCGGAGATGAACCCGCCGGGAGTCAGAGAAGTGATTGTGGATCCACATCCACGGCGATTCGTGCCGCCGGCTCCAGGAGCAGTCGATCCTTGGCGTGTCCCAGAATGGTCTGCAGGCGGGACGCGGAGGGAGCGATCACTTCGACCTGGAAGCGGAACGAATCCGCGATTCGGGCGATCGGGCAGGGGGCCGGGCCCCGGACCCGGGTGTCCTGGCCCGCGATTTCAGCTATCTGAGTGGCGATTCGAGTTGCATCTGCTTCCCCCCGGTCGTGCTTGGGATCGCGGACCACGATGCGCGCCAGCCGTCCCGCGGGAGGCAGTCNCAGAGCTTCCCGATCGGCCAGTTCCGACCGGGCAAATCCGGCGTAGTCGTGGCGTGCCGCCTGGGTGATGGGACGTGATGTGGGATCCAGGGTCTGGACGACCACGCGTCCCGCGGCCGATCCACGACCGCAGCGGCCGGTGACCTGACTGATGAGTTGGAAGGTGCGTTCCGAGGCGCGGAAATCCGGCATGCTCGCCGCGGTGTCGGCATTGATCACGCCCACCAGACGCACGCCGGGGACGTCCAGTCCCTTGGCGATCATCTGCGTGCCCAGCAGCACCCGGGTTCGGCCCGCCGCGAAGTCGCCGAGGGCAGCGTGGAAATCGTGCATGGAGCGCATGCTGTCGGAGTCGACCCGATGCATCGCGGCTGCTTCGGCNAGNACCGGCCAGCGTTCCTGGAGTTCCTCTTCGATGCGTTGGGTTCCCAGTCCCAGNCGGGCCACNCCCTTNCCGCAGTCGGGNCATTGGGAGGGAAGGCGGATCGCGGTCTCGCAGTGATGGCACCGGACGAAGCTTCCGCTGCGTACCGCACCGCTGCGGTGCTCCACCATGGAGACGTCGCAGTGNTCGCACCGCAGGACCCAGCCGCAGGTTCGACTGCTGCAGGTGATGTAGCTCGANAATCCCCGCCGATTGAGCAGCAGCAGGATCTGGCCGTCCGCCTGGAGGCACTGCGTGATGCCCGCTGCGAGTGTCGGCCCGATGAGATGGTTTGACCTTCCCTGGTGGCGTCGCTCCTCCGTGATGTCGACGACCCGGACCGCCGGCAACGAAAGTCCGGGGGCCCGTTCCGGAAGCTGGTGCAGGGTTGCGACCCCGCGTCGGGTGGCGTTCCACCAGCTTTCGAGGGCGGGGGTGGCGCTGCCCAGCACCACGGTGCAGCCGGCAAGTTGGCCACGACGGATGGCGACATCCCGGCCGTGGTAGCGGGGGACCGTCTCCTGCTTGTAGGACGAATCGTGCTCCTCGTCGACGACGATCAGCCGCAGTCGTTCCGTGGGAATCGGTGCGAAGACGGCGCTGCGGGCTCCGAGCACGATGTCTGCTTCCCCGGCGGCGGCCATCGCCCACTGCTGGTGACGTTGGGCCGCGGTCAGTCCGGAGTGAAGCACGGCCACACGGTGATCGGGGAAGCGACCGATGAGTCTGGCTCCGGTCTGTGGGGTCAGGGCGATCTCGGGGACGAGCACCAGGGCCATGCCGCCCTGGGCGAGCACCCGTTCAATGAGACGAATGTAGACCTCGGTCTTGCCGGCCCCCGTGACTCCGTGCAGAAGATGCGTCGAGAAGCCGTTGCCCAGTTCGGCTCCGATGGCGTCGATGACGCCCTGTTGCAGGGAAGTCGGGGTGTCGGGCGTCAGCTCGCCGGGAGAGGGCGTTCTCCATTCGGCTTCGATTTCGGTTCGGCGGTGCTCCACGAGCAGGCCGTCGCGCAGCAGGCGATCGACGGGGCCGGTGGTCCGGACGCCGCTGAGCTGCTTGAGTCGATTGAGTTCCACCGGTCGCTGATCGGAAGGCAGGGCCTCGATGGCGTCGAGGACCGACCGTTGCTTGGCGGTGATCGATCCCGAGTGCTCAGGCGTTTCGGCGAGATCGATCAACCTTCTCTTTACCGCCCCGACTCCACGCCGAACCGCCGAGGGGAGCATGGCGGAGACGGTGAGTCCGAGGGGGGCCTGGTAGTAGCGTGCGACCCAGAGGGCCAGGGACATCAGTTCCGGAGGCAGACCGTGGGCGGATCCGTCCCTTCGCAGGATCCATTTGAGATGCTCCGCGTCCTGCGAGCCGGGGGAATCGCTGCGGTCGATCACGTAGCCGGGCGTCGGGGTGCCGCCGCGACCCAGGGGGACCAGCACCCGTTCTCCGGTGACGAGATCTCCCAGCTCCTCCGGGACGACGTAGGTCAGTCCGTCCGGATAGCGGTCGAACCCCCGCTCCACAGCGATGCGGGCGTAGCCGGCGTTCGTTTCCTCGGGGAAGAGCAGGGCCATCTTGAAATACAGGATACGTTCCTGGTGCCCGAAGGTCCCCGGGGCGGAAGAACCATGTAGAATGCCGGCGTGCCCGAGGACGCGACCATGGAAACCCGTCTCGTACTTGAGGACGGTTCCGTCTTCACAGGTCGCTCTTTTTCCCATGCAACGTCGAGGACCGGATTCGGCGAGGTCGTGTTCAACACGGCCATGACCGGCTATCAGGAAGCGTTGACCGATCCCAGCTACCGCGGCCAGATCCTCGTGATGACGGCCACGCAGATGGGGAATTACGGTGTGAACGACCTGGACGTCGAGTCCTCCGTGCCGCAGGTGGCGGGCTTCGTGATTCGTGAAGCGTCGCGGCTCGATTCCAACTACCGTTCCCAATCGATGCTTGGTCCCTGGCTGGAATCCCACGGTATTCCCGCCCTGTGCGACATCGACACCCGGGCTTTGGTCCGTCGCCTCCGGGTGAAGGGCGCCATGCGGGGGGCGATCAGCACCGATGCGTCGCTGTCCAACGAGCAGCTGCTGGAGCAGGTTCGCACATCACCATCCATGAGCGGCCAGAACCTGGCCTCCGAGGCATCCACCACGGAACCCGGACAGTGGTCCGAAGGGCTCATCCGGGTTCCTCCGACTCCCGACCGGAACGTCCGGCAAGGCGAGGAGATCTTCCGGGTGGCGGCGATCGACTGCGGCGCCAAACGGAACATCTACCGGCACCTGGCCGAACGTGGATGTGAAGTGCATTTCCTGCCCTGGAACTGCTCGGCCGAGCAGATCCGAGCCCTGGATCCACACGGCCTGTTCGTTTCCAACGGTCCGGGCGATCCGTCGGCCGTCGAGCCGCTGATTGAAACGCTCCGGGAGGTTGCGGGGGAGGTTCCGACCTTCGGAATCTGCCTTGGCCACCAGCTTCTGGCCCTCGCTTTGGGGGCGGAAACCTGGAAATTGCCCTTTGGCCACCGAGGGGCCAACCAGCCCGTCCGCAATCTCGAGACGGGACGGGTGGAGATCACCAGCCAGAATCACGGATTCTGCGTGGATTGGAAGTCCCTTGAGGCTCGGGACTGCAAGGTCACCCATGTGCACCTGAATGACCGAACGGTAGCCGGCTTCCGGCACGCTTCAAAGCCGATTTTTGCCGTCCAGTACCATCCCGAAGCCTCTCCCGGGCCCCACGATGCTGCCTATCTCTTCGATCAGTTCGTGCGATTGATGGGCTCTGGACTCGCTCAGAGCGGATCTTCCGAGGTCCCGGCCGAGGCACCGTCCCCGGTCGAGGGGTGAGCGGGTGCGGGGTTCGGATCCAACCCCCTCAAGCAGGTTGAAAAACAGCGATGGCAGCCCCTTGAGCCTCCTTGCGGATGTGCTCTGCTGCGGGGTAGACTTCGGGCTTCCCGCGGTCAGTATCGCGGGTTTCTGAACCTTGTCTATATGGGTTTAGACTGCTTTCGTACGCTCGAGCCGGTCCCGATCCGGTTTCAGTTCACAAGTTCCTGCCTCGGGAGAGTCGAATGAAGTTCCAAGCCCAGCGGCCGCTTGCGTCCATCCTGCTGTTGACGTTTGCGGGGTTGTCCTTGATCTGCCTGAACACTACGGTTCTGGCTCAGGCGGATGAGCCGCCCGCCGACACCGCGCCCAAGCAGGACACGGCTGCCGAGGAAAGCGATTCCAACGGCGACACCGTCTCGAAGGCCGAGCAGCTCGAAGCAAAGGTCAATGCGTCCAACCTTGCCGCGCAGCGTCTTGCGGCCGAAGGCCGTTGGCGGGATGCGGCCAACAAGTTCGCCGAGACGCTCAAGCTGATGCCCGATGACGAGCAGGCTCGGGACGGCTACCAGCAGGCGATGAACATGCTCAATCAGGGATCCATGCTCGAGGCCGGCAGCGGTGTCGGAATGGCATCGGTCGAGCAGCAACTGCGTGAGCAGCGTCAGCGGGCCACCGTCGAGTTCGACAGCGCTTACCAGGACGCGATGGATCAGGTCGGCAAGGAGGACTACGCCGGAGCCGAGCGGACCATCCTCACCGCCGAGATCAAGCTGCGTCGGAGCCGGCAGTACCTGAGCGAAAGCGAGTTCGATCAGATGAACAGCCGGGCCGAGGAGCTCCGGATCCGCATCGGGCAGCTGCGCTACAACGCCCGTTTGCTGGCCGACGAGGCCGCCAAGCGCGAGGCCGAGGCCGACCGGCAGACCAGTGAGGACCGCAGCCGTCAGGAGCGGAACCGGATCATCACCGAGAACCTCAAGCGGGTCCGTCAGCTTCAGATGGAGCTGAAGTACCGCGAGGCCCTGCAGGTCATCAACGAAATCCTGTTCATCGATCCGCACAATCCCGCGGCCCAGGCGCTGCGGGACGTCATCCAGCAGACCGAGCTCTACCGGGAGTTCAGCGATCTGCAGCGAAAGAAGAACCTGGCCTACGGCGAGACCGAGGTCGAGATGCAGAAGTCGCTCGTGCCTCCGCACGAGAACCTCTCGGGTCCCGGGGACCGTTCCATCTCCGGACTGATGAGCTATCCCGAGGACTGGCCGCAGATCACCTACCGTCGTGGTGTCGAGGGCGGCTACAACCCGCCCCCGGAGGATCGTCGCGTGCTGGCGAAGATCGAAGCCACGCGCATGCCGATCGACTTCAACAACTACACCTTCGAGCTGGTCGCCAACTTCTTCGAGCAGGTTTCCGGCCTGAAGATGTACATCGACTGGCCGGCCCTGGAACTGCTCGGCGTCGATCGCGAATCGACCGTCATGCTGCAGCTGGCCGAGGTGCCGATGAACATCGCCCTCGACCGCGTGCTCGAGCAGATGGGTGAGGAACCGGACCATCCGGCCTGGGCCGTGCAGGACGGCATGCTGCTGGTCTCCTCCAAGGAGGCGCTGCAGGACCGCAAGGTGCTGGTGGTCTACGACGTGCGTGACATCATCATGCCGATTCCGGACTTCGACAATGCGCCGACGCTCGACCTGGGCAACTTCGGCGGCGGCGGCGGTGGTCTCGGTGGCGGCGGCTTCGGCGGCGGCGGCGGGATCGGCGGCGGCGGTGGTGGTCGTGGCGGCGGCGGCTTCGGTGGCGGCGGTGGCGGCT
>PAAB01000023.1:60102-62897 GCA_002591705.1 Phycisphaerae bacterium | reverse complement strand
CTTGGATTCGTGGCCCAGAAGGCCGGCATGGAGACACTCGGACCCTACACGTACACCGCCGTCCGGTTCCTGATTGCCACCGTATCCCTCCTACCACTGCTGCTGCTTCGTCCTTCATCGAATGCCGCACGAACGTCACGGGCATCCCGCCGGGCACTCGTGGTCGGAGGCGGGCTGGCGGGCGTCGCCATCACGGCGGGAGGACTGCTGCAACAGGTCGGCATCGACTCCACCACCGCCAGCAATGCCGGATTCATCACCAGCCTCTACGTGGTGCTGGTACCCATCCTGGGGCTGGCCGTCGGATACCGAATTCTGCCCAGAACCTGGCTGGGCATCATCCTGGCCACCGTGGGGCTCTATCTGCTGAGCATCTACGATCTGAGCCGAGTGAGCATCGGAGACCTGCTGGTCTTCCTGGGCACCATCGCCTGGGCCGTTCAGGTGCTGCTCATCGGCTGGGCCACCATGCGGGCGGATCCGATCCGGCTCACCATCATCCAGAGCCTGGTCGCAACCGTGCTCTGCCTTGCGGCCGCGTTCATGATGGAGGGCATGCCGCTGGATGCGATATGGGAAACCCGCTGGTACCTCCTGTACAGCGGGATCATGGCGACCTCCGTGGCGTTCACCTTCCAGATCATCGGCCAACGATCCGCGCCGCCGGCCCACGCCGCAATGCTGCTGGGACTCGAAGCGGTGTTTGCTGCCGTCGCCGGCTACCTGCTGCTGGATGACAGACTGGGAGGCGTGCAGTTGGTTGGATGCGGACTGATGCTGCTCGCCGTGCTCTCCTGCCAGACGGGCCGGGGAACGCGAACCCCCTTCCTTCCCAAAGGTGATCCACGTTGAGCACGAACCACGTCGATGAAATGCTCGAGCGATTCGATGTGGATCCGATTCGTGGTTTTCTTCCGACGACCGACCCGCTGACACGCATGCCCCGCCGATGGTCGTCGTGGGATCGACTCGGCACCGACCTGCCCGGCCTGATCGCCGTCGGCGGCGCTCGCGGCGCCATCGAACGACTTCCCGATCTCGACACCGACGACATCCGGGACGAACCAGAGCTGCGACGAGCGATGCTGCTGCTTTCAGTATTCGGGAACACCTATGTGTTCTGCGAAGCCGCACCCGCCCGGCAACTGCCCGCGGGGCTGTGCCGGGCGTGGAACGACATCGCGACGCGGCTCGAGCGACCGATGATCATCGCCCATGCCTCCATCGTGCTCCACAACTGGCGACGCCTCGATCCGGCCGGCCCCATCGTGGCGGAGAACCTACGGACCCTCCAGTGCTTCCGCGGCGGCCCCGATGAGGAATGGTTCTACCTGCTGACCGCGGAAATCGAAGCCACCGGCGCAACCGCGATTCCGTCGCTGGTGAAACTCCGCCTGGCGATCGAACAGGGCCGAGCGGACGAACTCCACGAGTGCCTCGAAATCATCTCCCAAACCATCCAATCGATGACCGGAGTACTGGAGCGAATGGAGGAACGATGTCGGCATGCGGTCTTCTACCGACGCATCCGTCCGTTCCTGAGCGGATGGCCCGATCCCGGCGTGATCTACGAAGGCATCGACCGGCAACCACGCGTACTGCACGGAGGAAGCGCCGCCCAGTCGTCGCTGCTGAATGCATTCGACGCCGCCCTGTCCGTTCCGCACGAACACCCGCGAACCCGACCGTTCCTCCAGGCCATGCGCCACTACATGCCTCCGAGACACCGACGATTTCTCGAGTGGCTGGAATCGGGTCCTTCGCTGCGAGAGTGCATTGCCGATGAGCACGCACTCTCAAACCGATACGACCTGTGCATCGATGCCCTGGTCCGCTTCAGACGAACCCACCAGCAGATCACGATGCGCTACATCACCGGACAGGCTCCCGATCGTGACCGGGCGATCGGCACGGGGGGGACCGAGTACGCCGATTTCCTGCGACGGACGCGGGACGAGACATCGGATCGACGACTCAACTAGGATCCAGCCATTGTTCGCGTGATCATGCCCCTGGTTCTGCTGCCCACCGGATGGTGCGGAGCGGAGTTCACCCTCGAGACGGCGGGACCGGGACGATCGCTGCTTCGCGAACAAGGCCGACCGGTACTCGTCTACAACCATGGCGATCAGCTGGCCGCGAATACGCCGCAGGATCGCACGCGGTCATGCTACGTCCATCCCCTGTTCGGACTCGATGGCGAGGTGCTGACCGACGACTTCCCGCACGACCATCTGCATCACCGCGGGGNGGCCATGATGTGGCCNCGNNTNNGGATCGGCGACCANTCGGTNGACCAGTGGNACCTNGNGGGCATTCGNACNCNNAANGAAGNNCTNGACCTGCANGCGGACGGNGCGNNGGCNGTNCTNACCGCAACCAACANCTGGACNCTGACCNANGGNNCGNTCGNCGCNCGCGAGACGACGGTCTGGCGNGTGCATCCNTCCGANGCGGAAGGACNNNNCATCGACGTGNANTCCACNATCACCGCGGNCAGCNGNCCNNTCACNCTCCGGGGNGCGGCNTCNCCCAAGGGATACGGNGGNCANNTGATTCGNCTGGCNCCGCGNACNNANNNACGCATCACCACGGATCGNGGNGNCNTCGACNNCGATNGCGACCGACNGCCCTTCCGNTGGGCCGACTANTCGGNNACNTTCGANGATGCNGCNGGNCCNTCNGGCATCACCATGATGCCCGCNCCNTCCGGNCNCGACTATCCNCCGGCNTGGCAGCTNCGNCCGTANGGCGTNCTNGGCATCGCATGGCCCGGNNTNGCNNCCCACACNATC
>PAAB01000023.1:0-60097 GCA_002591705.1 Phycisphaerae bacterium | reverse complement strand
CGANTCGANCATCANNCTTGGCTACCGNNTGTGGATCCANCGNGGNCATGCNGACACCGCCCGCTCCGNAGGANGNGTGGTCGGNATGGATGNANGAACTGGGNCGNTCNACTCCAACCGACGCGNGNTTCGATCCNCTGGNCNNNGANGNNTGGTNCACCGTCGGAACCGCNCACTACGTCAACNAGGACGGNGTGCTGCACGGNTGGGGCAANGANCCNCGCAACTCATTNNATGTNTTNNCNNGGANNCTNGGCGACTTCGANCTCGAAATGGAATTCAANCCGGCGNCCGGNAGNAANTCCGGNGTNCAGGTNCGAAGTCGNAGTGACCGATGACGGNANGGCCGTGCGCGGNTACCAGATCGAGATCGANACCAGTGAACGGGCNTGGACCGGCGGNCTGTACGACGAACGCCGNCGGGGCTGGCTNGAACCGCTNGANGATCAACCGNTCGCCAGATCCGCCTTCATNCNCGANCAATGGAATCATCTTCGNGTCATNCTCGANGGAGCNCACATCCGCAGCTGGATNAACGGCGTCCCGTGCGTNGACNCCTACGATGCGACCGATCTGGAGGGCATCNTNGCNNTNCAGGTGCATGGCGGNNNCTGCGANGTGNNNTGGCGANNCATCGGNCTGACNCCNCTNGGACGNCATCGNNGGCATCCCGCATTCGACCGNTNNTCACTCTCCAACTGGAAGATGTCCGGCTCGGGTCGGTGGAGCGTCGAGAACGGCATCCTCNTCGGCCGACACACGGACGATGGATCACACGCAGCCCGATTGATCATGGATCGGCCGCTCGACGACTTCACCGCACGAATCGAGTTCATGATCAGCCACGGTGACGCCGGCGTTCAGTTCCGAACCGACCATTCCGGCGAAGGCGGATCGATGGCCATCATTTCCGCAACGCCGAATCGCACCGGGGTCCTGCGGCATCCCGGCGACCCATCGGCAGCAACGGATGACGCGAGGCATGACGGAGATTCTGAACCGACGGAAACAGATCGATGGGACACCATCATGATCACCGCGGAGGGACCTCGCGTCGTGGTCCACGTCAACGGCAGAAAGACCGCAGACGTCATCGAGGAGACGCTGCATCCCGGTGGCGGATTCGGACTGTTTCTTCCCGAAGGGCAGGAGACGGAGCTTCGCGTCCGGTCCATCGAGTTCCTACGGCCCGATCCCGGCACCAGCACCGCCAACGGCATGCCGGCCTCGGCACGCTGATCACCCCTCTTCGGCCCGCAACTCGTCGACGATCTCCCGGATCTGCTTGGTGATCCGCATCTTCGCGTGGCGGATCGCCTGCGGGGTCATGCCGGTCTCATCCGCAACCGCATCGATNGAGGTGCCCCGAAGGCCGTAGAGCTCGAACGACTTCCAGGTCCGCTCCTCGACCCGATCCCGAACCCGATCCATCGCCCGGAAGAACAGCTGTTCGGTCCACTGGCGATCCCAGGCCGCGTCGGACGCCTCGTCATGCGCCGGAAGTTCCCGTTCCGGATCGATATTGAGATCCGGTCGGCGACGGCGAAACCGCGAACGGATTGCATTCAGGGTGACCCGCTTCAGGTACCCGCGGAATCTGCCCTTCGACGGGTCGTAGCGGAAGTCGGCGGACACCCGAAAGAATCCCATCAGGACATCCTGCAGGACATCGTCGACTTCCTGGGCCTTCAAGCCTGCATTCCGTGCGAAGCCCGCGATGACACGGGAGTACTTCTCCGCGAAATCGTTCCAGCCCAATTCGCGATCGATCGTGCCGTCGGNACGCAATCTGAGGAAGATGCTGGCTCGGGTGGCGTAGAGCGAATCCTCCCGTGAGGAGTCGTCNGGTTCTTCTTCGCGCGGCGACTCGGTGGCTTCCAGACCCGGCTCCGGCTGCACGGCGTCCGCGATCCGCACGAGCAGGGTCCACGGACCGATGATGATCATGTCCCGATCGGCCAGCGATTCCGGCTGGTCCGCATCGACCCGGATCCTGTTCAGGGACATGCCGCCACGACTGTCCAGATCCACCAGTACGGGACCTTGATCCCCCTTCTCGATGCAGGCGTGACGCCGAGAGACGCTGGGATCATCGAACACGCAATCGGATGCACTCGCACGCCCCAGCACCCACGGGCCTTCACCGCACAGGTCGATCCGGTCTCTTGCGGGACCACCAACGACGAGCAGGGACATGACGGGCTGGGCGGGCCGTGACTCCATGGGGCCCTTGTACCAGATGCAGGAACGNCACGCGATGTACCATGTAGCGATGGACATGAAATGGGATCAGAGATTTCTGGAACTCGCCGACTGCATCGCCACCTGGAGCAAGGACCCCAGCCGCGGCGTCGGATGCGTCATCGTCTCCCCGGAGAACCGAATCTGCAGCACCGGTTTCAACGGCCTGCCCACCGGCGTGGAGGACCATCCCGACCGACTGACCCGCCCCGCCAAATACGATCTGATCTGCCACGCCGAACTGAATGCGATCATCCACTGCGCACGGCACGGCGTCTCCCCCGACGGCTGCACCCTCTACTCGACGTTCTTCCCGTGCATCCAGTGCACGCTGGCGATCATCCAGGCCGGCATCGCACGGGTCGTGTCGTGGGATTTCGGCCCCGGCGACGAGCACTGGGCCGAGAGCATCGAGAAATCAAGGGTGATGCTCGGGGAAGCCGGCATCGAATTCCTGTTCCTGCCGCGGGCCGAAACCGCACCGACGGGGTGAACCACATCCACATCGGCTGCTATACTTTCTCCCTCCCATGATTCGCAAAGTACTCCACAGCAAGATTCACCAGGCCGTCGTGACCGAGGCACGCCCGGACTACCAGGGCTCGCTCACGATCGATGCGAACCTTCTGGACGAAACCGGGATCCGCCCCAACGATGCGATTCTGGTTGCGAACTGCGAGACCGGGTCCAGATTCGAGACCTACGTGTTCCGTGGCGAACCGGGCTCGGGCATCATCGGGATCAACGGTGCCGCCGCCCATCTGGCCTCACCCGGCGACAAGGTGATCATCATCCACTGGGCGCACATGACCGACGAGGAGGCCGTCCAGCACCATCCACGGGTGATNCTGATGAACGAGGACAACACCATCCGAGAGGCGATCAACTACGATCCCTGCCCGGCCTGATTTCCGACGAATCCCAAAAGAGAAACGACCCCGACACCAGGTGCCGGGGTCGTGTTGTTTCACTGGGTTNGCTGCTCAGATGCAGTTGCCCCACGATCCGATCACCAGCAGCAGGTCGGCCACATCGACCGAACCGTCGCCGTTGACGTCGGCCTGGCAGACGCCGCTGCACTGCCATTCGCCGATGACCAGAAGCAGGTCGGCAACGTTCACCAGCTGATCGCCGGTGACGTCCTCGTCGCATCCGACATCCTCGCAGTCGCTGGCGTTGATGCTGATGGCATCCACACCGGCTTCCACGACGGATCCCGCGCCCTCGTCCGAGANGGTGAAGCGGACGACGAACTGGTCGCTGGGCACGATGCCGCCGATCTCGTCGATCGCGAACTCGACGAAGTACCAGCCGCCCGAAGCCTCTTCACCGGTGGGACCGACCGTCTCGATCACCGTCCAGCTGGAGCCGCCGTCATCGGAGACGTCCACGACGAAGATGTCTTCGTTCGGGGCCGCACCGAAGTCGTTGGAGTACCAGCGTGCGTAGGACAGCACTGCACCGGGCACGCTCGCATCGAGCACGATGGAGGTGAGCGAACTGGAGCCGCCGTCGACGTCGCTGTTACCTTCGACGTTGTCGGTCAGCCAGCAGCTTCCACTGCCGTCGAAGTCGGTCGCCGGATCTCCTCGCTGACCGCCACCGGCGGGCACGCCGCGGTCCCACTGGCCGTCGTTCGCGTTGCCCGTGACCGTCCAGCCCGCATCCGATTCGCCGTCGTCCTCGAACACCACCACGTAGACCGTGGAGATCGAATCCGCGTCATCCGTGCTGTAGTCGTTGCCTTCGACGGACGAAGCCGTCGCACGCCAGGTGACCACCGTATCGCAGGGGAAGGCGGGGAAGGCCGCCACGTGCTGGCCACCACCGATGGGACTGAAGGATACCGAACCGCTGAATCCATCGGCCTCGTACTCGAGTACCGCTCCGGCCAGCGTACCGAGCAGCTCCTCGACCTGGATGGTGATTTCCGTGCCGCCGGCGGGATCGAGGACCCCCGGTGCTGCGCCCACCAGTTCGATGGAGAGATCCGGCGGACAGACGACGTCGTTTTCGCATTCATCCGGAAGACCGTTGGAGTTGCAGTCGTTGCTGTTGCCGTTCGAGATGTCCTGATCGTCGGAAATGCCGTTCTGATTGCAGTCGATGAACTGGACGTCACCCACGGGGATGTAGGCGCGACCCGCGGCGGTCAGGGNNGTGCTGTCCTCGGTGGGCGGCTTGAAGACGCCCATTTCCATCGGCAGGTATTCCGGCGTGACGTTGGTTCGGAAACGGAAGTTGTACAGCGTGCCCCACCGGATGGCGTTGGCCCAGANGTTGTCGTCGTACTCCTCCTGACACTCCCAGGTGATGTAGCCGCCTCCCACGGATGCCGACCAGTCGGTTCCGTCGATGGGGGAGCCACTGTGGTATTCCACGTCGTGGAAGCCGATGTTGGACACCTGGGCACCACTGGCAACCGGAATGCGGACCGACGAGATGCAGCGGTCCGAGTTGTAGTTCTGAATGGCGTACTCGTAGTCGTAGAGTCCNCCACCAAGGTCCGTGACCTTCGAGCCCACGAGCACAAGNCCCTCGTTCTGGATGCGGNNCGGATAGANCTGCACCCCGACGTCGTTGGCCTGCCAGGCGTAGATGGCCTGCTGCTCGCGAACCGTCTCGCCGATGTAGTCGAGCGTCCAGTTGGCGCCGCTGCCACTGACTGCGATCTCCCGGTACGAGGCGTTGTTGTCCGCGTTCCCCGCCGCAGCGTCATCGGGAGTCACGTACTGGGCCTCCACGAAGTACTGGCCACCGCCGTCCACGGTCGGATTGAGCTTGGAGATCGGCACCTGCACCCGCTTGTAGATGCCGTTGCCCGTCGCCGACAGGTCGGTGGCCGGATANGGATATTCACCCGTGAAGGCGTTCACCTCGTACTTGGGGCCCATGTTGCTCTGCTGGCCGTTGAGGCCGGAGGAATAGAGATCGGAACAGCCCACACCGAGGACGTCGCCGTTGGTCGGAGTGCAGCTGCAATCACACCAGTTGTCGGACAGTGCGAAGAAGCCGTGCTTGAGCCAGCCCTGACCCAGCTGCTCGAATCGACCGTTCCGCAGCTGGAAGATCGTCTGGCCGATCACCGGCTTCTGATTGGTGCCGCTGTACCAGAAGAGCGTCTCGGTGCCGATGTTGCACGATTCGGTTCCGAACGAGAAGGCTTCGATTCCGTCGACAGACGTGTAGTTCGAAACCCCCCGGATGTCGCCCACGATGACGTCCGGGCCGGTCGTTTCGAAGCAGACGGTGCCGTTGTTTCCACCGGCGACCAGATCATTCTGGAGCACCAACACGACGCCTGCACAAAGCAGGCCAGCGGTAATGACTGTCTTGAACATTCCTGAACTCTCTCCTGCTTGGGGATCCACCGACGGGGGCGGAAGAAGTCCCATTCTCACTTCGAAGTACGGGTAGACCGATAGAACTGCCGGCCTGGGCCAGACCCTCAACAGTACAACCCTCAGTGCCCTGTGGCCTGATGAAACCAGCCATTCTGACGGAATTGAACGATTTTAGGCNACATATCGCCACTGACGACTCCGTATGGCCCCCTTNGNGCCTCTGGAGGAGCCCCCAGGACGGCTCAGCAGCCACCCCAGTTCGCAATCACCATCAGGAGATCGTCGACTCCGACTGCACCATCCCCGTTCACATCCCCCTGACAGGCACCGCCGTTGCAGTTCCAATCTCCGATGACCGCCAGAAGATCGTTTACGTCGATGTACGCATTTCCGTCGACGTCACCATCGCATTCGCGACAGACGTAGATGTTGCAGAGATCCCAGTCCTGGAGATAGTCGCCGCCATCGATCAGGCAGTCGGCCTGCGTCTTCACCGAGCATTCCTCGTCGATGCAGCAGGGACCGGTCGGATCCGAGTTGCCCGTCGGTGTCCGGAGGTTGACCGGCGCCGTCATGGCGATGCTGTCACCGGCGGGCGGCTTGAAGATCCCCATGGTCGCCTTGGAGACCTGGGGATTCACATTGCAGACAAAGTGGAAGTTGTACGTGGTCCCCCATCGAATCGCGTTGGCCCAGATGTTGTCGTCGTATTCTTCGGGACATTCCCAGCGGATGGTGTCCGAACCGATCGACCAGTCCCAGTCGGTGCCATCGATCGGCGATCCGCTGTGGTAGTCCACATCATGGAATCCGACCTCGGTCACCACGGCTCCGGGAGCGATCGGCAGTTCGAAGGAACTGATGCTCCGATCCGAGTTGTAGTTCTGGATGGCGTAGTCGTACTGCCAGGTCCCTTCACCGAGAGCACGGACCCGGCACCCGACGAGCACCAGCCCCTCGTTCTCGACGTACACGTCCTGAACGGTGGCATCCAGGTCGAGGAACGGCCATACGCGAAGCACCATGCTTTCCCGCACCGTCTCGGTGAAACCCGGGAAGATCTGCCACGAATCACCGCTGCCGGTGACCTCCGCGAAGGTCCACGAGGCGTTGTTGAATCCGTTTCCCGCGGCCGCATCATCGGGTGAAACGTACTGCGCCTCCACGAAGTAGATTCCACCACCGTCCTGCGCCGGATCGAGGTCCGAGATCTTCACCTGCACCCGTTTGTAGATGCCGTTTCCGGTCGAAGCTCCGTTGGTCGGCGGGTACGGATACTCCCCGGTGAACGCGTTGACTTCGTATTTGGGCCCCATGTTGCTCTGCTGGCCGTTGAGACCTGAGGAATAGAGGTCCGAGCATCCCACGCCGAGTACGGTTCCGTTCGTACCGGTGCATCCGCATTCGCACCAATCGTCGGACAGGGCGAAGAAGCCGTGCTTGAGCCACCCCTGGCCGATCTGCCGGATCCGACCGTTCTTGTACTGGTACATCGACTGCCCGATGACCGGCTTCTGATTCGTCCCTTCGTACCAGAGCAGCTCCTCATCACCGACGTTGCAGGACTCGGTACCGAAGGCGAAGGCCTCGATCCCGTCGACCGCATCGTAGTTGGACACACCGCGGAGATCTCCCACGATGACGTCCGGCCCACCCGTTCGGAAGCAATCGGTTCCATTGTTACCGAGACCGCGATCGGCCGTGACGACCGATTCGGCCAGAAGAATGACTCCGACGATGGCGGAGCTCCCGATGGCAATGGACTTCAGCATCTCTGTCTCTTTCTCTCTCACGGTTTCATGTCGGCCCAGAACTGATCGATTCATACTACTGCACGTCCACCACTGAACCCAATGCAGAGTCGAAAACAAACCGATGGAACCACCGACCACCGTACGCAGGACGCCGGAGAACGTGCCGAAACCGGCGATCTGCATCAGCCGTTTCGGGCTCCACGCCTCGGAGCGTAGACTGTTCAGGCACCAATGCACCGGAAGATGCTTCCCATTCTGACCGTCGTCCTTCTCACGCCGCTGGGTACCCTGCTGTTCTGGTTGCTGGCGATGTGGGGGGCCCATCAACTGGCCGGAGACCGCATCGCGGCCACGGACCGCCCCATTGTCGCACTGCGACAGCGTACGACGACCCCGGTCGTGGTTCCGATGTCGACCAGATCTCTGTACGTCGCGTATTGCGCACAGTGTCATGGAGAAACCGGAGACGGGCAGGGCACGCGGGAGCTGGATCGACCGGCCCGAAGCTTCAAGGATGGAGGATTCTCGTTCGGCAACACCACCGAAGCCCTGTTCCGAACCATCTCCAACGGCATCGGCGGCAGTCCGATGCCGGGGTACGCGGACACCTTGTCGGCGGATGAACGGCGAAGACTGGCTGGCTACGTACGTGAACTCGGACCCGACGTGATCGAAGTCGACGCCTCCGCGACCATCATGCGCGTCACCGATCGCCCCCGGATCGTCCGGGGCCACCTCCCGTCGCTCGGCGAGGGGCGACCCGAACATCCCCGGGGCATCATCACCGCTTCTCCCGACGGCATGAGTTTCGAGTACGCGGCCGGCGACACCGTCGAACTGCTTGCCGTCCGACAGGGGGAGTTCGTCGAACGGACGGACTGGACCGATCGCGGCGGCTCCCCGCTCAAACCCCTGGGCCGGGTGATCCATCTGCTCGAATCGGACGATGAACTGATCGACTTCGGGCCGGACGCACGGCGACGACTGACGGGCACGGCGATCGAATCCGACCGGGCCGTGGTTCGATACCGGATCATGGCTGGTTCCCAGGCCCTCGACGTGTCCGAATGGGCCCGGGCCGCCAGCACGCCTCTGGGATCGGGCTACATGCGAATGTTCACCCTGCAGCCGGCTTCGCCGGACACCACGCTGGAACCCGTCATCCGCTTGCCGGGCGTCTCGGACGCTGTGGCGGTCCTGCAATCACCCGACATGACCTGGATCGTAAGCCCGCTGGACGAAGACCGGTACCTCGCCAGGGGGATCAGTGGCCGGTACGAGCCGGAGTCGGGCCTTCGCGTACCGCTCGACTCCCCCGATCCGACCACGATCCGGCTGACGACCATCTTCATGTCGGACTGGAACAACGCCGTGGCGACGATGCTGGAGGAGATGAAATGATGCAGCCCCTGCTCCTCGCGCTCGTCGCGATCTCCCAGCCGATCGAGACCGACTACTGGTCCGTGGAACACTTCACGAGTCCCGAAGGCGAGATCCTGGAAGTCGGTGGTATGGACTTCCTGCCGGACGGACGCCTCGTGGTCAGCACGCGACGCGGTCAGGTGTGGACGATCCGACATGCACTGGCGGACGATCCGTCCAAGGCGGAGTTCACGCTGGCCGCCGAAGGTCTGCACGAAGGGCTCGGCCTCAAGGTCGTCGACGAGGACATCCTCCTGGTGCAGCGGGGCGAGTTGTCCCGGCTCCGGGACCTCGACCGCGACGGAACGTTCGAGACCATCGAGACGATCACCCAGGACTGGGGCATGTCCGGCAACTACCACGAGTTCGCCTTCGGTCTTCCCCGCGACGCCGCCGGGAACGTCTACATCTCCTTGAACGTCGGCTTCTGGAATCCAGAATGGTGGCACGGACGCTCTTCGGAACCGTGGCGAGGATGGGTCCTGCGTATCGCACCCGATGGCACCATGACTCCGGTTGCCTCCGGTCTCCGCAGTCCGTGTGGACTGGCCATCGACGGCGATGGACGCCTGCTGGCCACCGACAATCAGGGAGACTGGATGGCCGCGTGCCCGATCATCCACGTCAGGGAGGGCGGGTTCTACGGTCACCCGGCATCGCTGCGGTGGAACGGAGACCCCGCCAGCGAGCCGAGCACCACGATGCCGCCGGATCGATTTCCCGATCCCGCCGCGATCTGGATCCCCTACGCGTGGTCCCGGTCCACCGGCAATCTGGAATCGGACCGGACCGGAGGCCGCTTCGGACCGTTCGAGGATCAGTTGCTGGTGGCCGAACTGACCAACGGCATGCTGCTGCGGGCCCAGTTGGAGGAGGTGGACGGCGTCACCCAGGGCGCCTGCTTCAAATTCCTCCAGCGCATCGGCTCCGCGTGCCGGGTGCTCTTCGCTCCGGACGGCTCCCTGATCGTCGGCTTCACCAACCGCGGTTGGGGCGGCTACCCCCCGGGGCACGGCCTGGCCAGGGTTCGGTTCCTCGGCGAGGACCCGATGGAGATCGACCGCGTCTCGATCCAGCCCGATGGCTTCGATCTCGAGTTCACCCGTCCGGTCGGCGCGGACATCGAAAGGGATTCGATTTCGATCACGGCCTACCACTACAACTGGTGGTGGGACTACGGATCGCCGGAACAGAACGTGCACACCATTCCGGTCACCGGTGCGGTGCTGTCGGAGGATCGANGGACCCTCCGCGTCGAGGCGCCCATCGAAGCGGGCTGGTGCATCCGNATGCGACTGGACGACGTCGTGTCCGAGGACGGCACGCCCCTGCTCCACGACGAGTTCTCGTACACCATCAATCGGATTCCCGGTGGTGGCACCCCGAACCAGACCGTGCTTCGACGCGCCGAGCCACCCGAACAGCGGGACGATCGCGAATCGGGATGGCTGCGACTCACCTGGGGCAGCGTGTTCGAGCAGTGGGAATCCGTGGGCTGGACGCTCGGCGAAGCCGAACTGGACCCCGAGGACCGCAGCCGGTTCACGACCCGGGAAGGGAACTCGGCAATCGTCAATTCGCAATCGCTCCCCTCGGACTTCACCAGTCGCGGCCGATTCGGCGACATGGAGATGCAGCTGAAATTCATGCTGCCGGAAGGATCCACGACCGGCGTCCGACTGCTCGATGGGCCGGTGATCGAACTCGGCGACAACAGCCTCCTTCCGGGCTACCCGGCCACCAGTGGAGCCCTGATCCTGGCCGACGGAACCAGAGTCGAACCCAGAACCAATGCGTACCAGGGCGCGGGCATGTGGCACGAGCTGCGTGCCACCATCCGCGCTCCTCGTTTCTCAACGGACGGCACTCTGCTCGAGGAGGCAAGGGCGGAGTCGGTCTCCATCGACGGAACGATCATGCATCAGGATGTCCCCCTGGGGCCGGTGCAGTCGCCACGTGCCCCACTCTCCGTGATCGGGGACCGGGGCCGGGTGGGCATCGCCGACATCAGGATCAAGCCCCTCGATGCCGCCTGGCCCGAGTCCGATGACTGGAACGCCATTGCACTGGATCTGGACGGCTGGGAACGCACGGATGGCTCGACGGTGGGAACGAACCCCGGCCTGACCCGCATCATGGAGGACCTTCCGGACGATCTCGTGCTGCGGGCCAGCGTTCGCATCAACGAGGGGGGACGGGCACGACTGGCCATCGGAAGCGCTTCGATCTTCATCAACAACTCCATCGCGGAGCAGCCGAGGACCGGCAGCATCCAGGACGCAGTCGTGCGGACCGATCTTCTGGCCGCGGAGAATCGATTCAGCCTCGAGGTCCGACGGCGAATCGATGACGGCACCATGCACATCGAGACGCGGGTCAATGGAATCCTCGTCAACGAGTGGAGTGGTCCGGCCGATGCGTCTGAGGACACGCTGGCCNTCGAACTGATCGAACCGGACACCAGACTCGAGGTCGACGGGCTCGATTGGAAGCCGCTTTCCTGACTCGCGGGTCAGGTCGCCAGCGAGCGGGCCGAGGGGTCGATCTTGCTGGCCAGGTGCGGAAGAATCACCGCGAGCAGGATCGAACCGATCACGAAGTAGAGGCCGGACAGCAGTTCGGTCCTGATCATTCGCTGTCCCTCGGTCATCACCAGGAACAACGCCAACCCCAACACATCCAACATGGACCACCGGGCGACTCGCCCCACCCAGCGATATCCCCTGCGTCGCGTTCGTTCGCCGAACATGCCAAACCAGAGGACCAGTGCCCCCAGGATGCGGATGCCCGGCATCACGACCAGGGCCAGCAGCAGCACCGTGGCGATGAACGGCTGTCCTTCGCTCCGCACCGCATGGATGACACCGAGGATGTTGTAGGAGATGTCCGCAAGCATCACCTGACTGATCCGCAGGAACGGAAAGGCGATTGCCGCGACGTAGGTCAGCAGGGACAGGACCAGCAACGNACCGATGCTCCAGCCGAAGCGACGATTGCTGACCAGAGGACATCCCAGCGCGGCGGGATCCGCGGGGGGCTGCTCGTGCCCCAGCTGGATGCTGATCCGCAGCATCATGTTGTGCATGATCTCCGACGTCGTCATGCTGATGACGATGGCGGCGATGAAGAAGTACACCCCGATCTCGGGGGTCGCACTGATCGCCCACTGCTTGTTCGTCATGGCCAGCAGCAGCGATACGACGAAGATGTCCATGAAGGACCACTTGCCGAGATTCTTGATCAATGCAAGGATCCGTTCCTGCTTCTTGAACGACTTGGGGCCGAACCACGCGGTATACATGCCCAGAAGCTTCAACAACGGAAAGATGATCGAAAATCCGAGGATCAGTATCGAGATGAGGTAGAGCCCCTGCGTCCACATGAGCCAGACCGANCGNGGNAGNTCGTAGATNACCACCGGCTCCAGCAGCATCGAGATCTTCAGNAACGGNATGGTCAGGGCCAGNACGTTGAAGGTCAGCGCGACCGTGAGCATCAGGGGGATGAACCATCCCTTCGCACCGAATCGGGTGTACAGGCGGACGTCTTCGGGAATCTGGCCGTTGGGGCTCGTCATCGTGTCCTCGATCGACCCGATGGCGGGAGCATCCACTGCACGGCGGCAAGCCACTTCGATTTCATGGATCGGCCCTCCATCGGACGGCATCATCATACCGTTCGTGGGTGCGGCCGCATGCTTCGCGAAGCATCGTCGCGTTCAAGGGCGGAGAACACGGTGGCGAGTGCCGGAGGAACTGCGAATCAGTCGATTGCGCGGGCCAGNCGCTCCTCGGCCCAGATGCGATCCATGTTCACCCGGGCCTGCTCGTTGATCTCGGCCAGGATGACCAGATCGTCGACTTCCTTGCCCAGCGTGTCGTACATTTCACGCATGATGGTGTAGAGCCGTTCCTGCTGTTCTGGTGACATAGGTACCTCCTCGACCTCCAATCTAGGCCGAGGACGACGAAGAAGGCAAGTTGAAAACCAAAAGCCTCCGCCCGGAACCGGGCGGAGGTTTCTGAGAGTCGTCGCATCGAGCGAAGTGACCCCAAGGGGATTCGAACCCCTGTTTCCAGGATGAGAACCTGGCGTCCTGGGCCGGACTAGACGATGGGGCCGTCTGGAACGANGCATTGTAGCCTGAACCGACGCTCCCGGGAATTCCCCGTCAACCGGCCAGTTGGTCGGGCCTGAACTCCGGCTGCGGCGCGACCGGAGCCTGCTTCGAACTGACCGGCGCAAGTCGATGAAAGGCCTTCACCCACTGCCGGGGGATCTTCGTCACCGAGCCCATCTCCTCGGGCCCCTTCGAGTCGGTGACCGCGATCTGTTCCTCGTCCTCGTGGACCAGCAGGCCCACGGTGTGGATCACCGGCAGGGGTCGACGGGCGTATTCCATCATCTCCTCGGGATCCTGCCATCCACTTCCCCCGTCCGATTCGGCATCGACCCAGAGGACGGAGACCATTTCCCATTCGACATCCGTATAGCCCTCAAGGAAAGGTTCCTCCCGGCCTCGCTCCCGGTTGCGAAGATCACTGATGGTCCGCTTGGGTTCAGGCATGATTTGGCTCCTTTCAAGAACAGGGGACACGTGAAACATCGACTGCGCATGCGACACCGCGCCAGTGCCCGAAGGCACGGATGACGAAGCCGGCCCGNGCCGTGNTCCGTCCTNNACATGCGCGTGATCGGTTGCGGNGTGGGACGACCCCTCCCCAGGAGTCACCTGTACCGTCCGNATCCGACCATCGAACTATACGCAGCTCACCGTCCCGAAGTTCCGTTTCTTCGAAACCGTCCGACCGATCGATGCGGCTGCACCCGGACAATCCGTCCAGGCACGCCTTCATTTCAATATCCGAATGAATCCCGATTCGAGCTGCCGTGCCGGGTACGAAAATGAGAAGAGCCCGCCTTTCGGCGGGCTCAAGTGGAGCCGATCGGACTTGAACCGACGACCTCCTGCATGCCATGCAGGCGCTCTCCCAACTGAGCTACGGCCCCATTGATCAGATCACGGATGGCGATCGAGGCGGATAGGATACCGAAATCCNGCCNANNGNGGNGNAGNGNGNCNCATCCTNCCCTCAGNGGGCNTCAGGGCCGTTCNACCTGCTGCGANAGAAACCTCGAGNATNCGNNCGAAGCGNTCCNTCTGNCCNNNGCAGGCGACTTCGNATTCCCGTNGNCCTGATNNGCCCGATGCTNNACATTCTTGTANCCCAGNGNNAGCATCCGGTNCATCAGNTTCGTGCNGTNGGTGGTCACGAANCCCCCGGTGGAACCGGTCACCAGGAGCACCGAGGCCTCGATGCGATCGATGTGGGAGGCCGGATCGATTTCCCGCGTGATCGACAGCACGGCGGGATCCTGCGGAATCCCGCCCAGCAGTTCCCGAAGCACCGCCCAGTCGGCGTGCTCGGCGTATGCAGTGGAGACGCTGAAAACACCATCTTCGATCACCGCTGCGTCGATGGCGGGCATGGCCGAGATCATCCAGGTCGCCAGCATTCCCGCAAAGCCCTGAGCCAGAATCACCTCTCCCCCCGACCCGAGGCGCTGATCCTGCTGGCGAACATGCTGCANCACGGCAAAGACATCGCGAGAAGGGCCACGNATGAAATCCCGGTAGATGCGTCGACGCGTGTCGCGACCGTACCCGGCGGATCCCCGGGGATTCACCTGCAGCACGGCGTAGCCGTTGGCCGCGAACAGCTGCGTTGGAAACCAGTCCTTGAATACCCCCGGACCAAGCATCGAACCGGGGCCCGACCCCAGCCACACGACGACGGGAATTCGTGCGTCGTCTTCGATGCCTTGCGGTCGATACAGCCAGTACGGAATGGGCTCCTCCCCGCGTGGCGTAACCCAACCGGTCTCCGGAACCGACACGTCGATCCCCTCGAGCCATTGGTTGGGGTTCCAGATGCGCTGCAGCCCCCGGGCATCGAGTACCCAGAGTTCGGAAGGCGAATCCACGGCGCAGCGAACCAGTGCGACCACCCCTCCACCACTGCCGAAGGACGAGATGCCGACGGGCAGATCGTCCTGGTGCTCGACCAGCACCCGGGGTCGGGACAGCAGCGTGCGACTGATGGTCAGGAGGTCCACTCCACCATCGTCGAGCGCATTGAGAAGCAGTGCATCCTGACCNGCTCGCCACTGGTACGAGATCACCTCGCGGTCAAACGCATCCCCNCCGGTCAACCAGGCCGGGGAGGGCGCAGCCGTCGGGCCCACTTCGAACATCCCCAGACGAAGAGGCTCGAAGAACGGTGAACGTCGAGATCGCCCCAGCACCGAGACCACCTCTCCGGACGGCGAGATGCGGGGGCAGGAGAGGTCGAATCCGGGATCGTCGAAGGCGATGACCTGATCCTGAACCAGGATCGGGATTGCTCCCGCAGCCTCCCCCTTCCCCCGCGACATGCCGCTGAGTTCGAGGCGTCCGATGGCGGTTCGTCGGGGCCGCCCCGGCTCGGGCTCCTCGGCCAGAACCACCGTGCAGTAGATGGTGCGACCGTCCTCGGCAAACACGCCCTCGCTGCAGTTCCGGAAGCCGGTCAGCGGTTCGGGGGAAACCGGCTCGACCTTCCGGGCATCCAGCACCCAGAGTCCACGCCGCGACGATCGGGACTCCACGACCTGCACGTCGCCGGTTGCGGTGGCATCGGAAGCAGTGCCGCCCTGCGGCTCGATCCAACCGGTGACCAGGACCCTTCTTCCGTCTGGCGACCAGACCGGGGGCACCGAAGCATCGACGCCGGATGGGAGGGACGACAAAGCGGACGCCTCCCCACCATCCACTCGGATGACATGGGCCTGGTGTCGACCGGCACCATCGAGACGATAGAAAGCCACCGCGCTGGAATCGGGGGCGAACACCGGATGCCGGTCATCACGGGCTCCAGTGGTCAGCTGAATTGGGGGCGTTCCGGTCCCCACGAGACTCACGAGCCAGAGGCATCGATGCGCGGAGTGAGTGCGGCCTGCACCACCGCACGCATCGGCCACCGAACAGGCCACCATGCTGCCATCGGGCGACACCCCGATGGAGTCGATGTGCTGCAGTCTGGAGACATCGTCCAGGCTGATGGATGGATTGGCGGAGGCCAGCGAGGCGATCACCATCGCCAGCACCGGAGCCATGACGCGTACCGGACTAGAGAAGCTCATCCAGGGCACCGGTGAACTTGTCCTTGCCGGAGAGCCCGACGAAGGTGTTCTTGATCTCACCGTTGTGGAACAGCAGCACGGTCGGAATCGACATGATGCCGAACTGGGTTGCGACCTGACGGTTGTCGTCGATGTTCATCTTGGTGACCTTGGCCCGACCTGCGTACTCGTCGGCAAGCTCATCCATGGTCGGAGANAGCATCTTGCATGGCTGACACCATTCGGCCCAGAAGTCGACCAGAACCGGCCCCTCGGAGTTGAGTACTTCGCTCTCAAACGTATCGTCCGTCAGATTCAAGACTGCTTCACTGGCCACGGTCGGTTTCTCCACGAGTTCGGGGGGACAAATGCATCATTGCAGGTCGACCATGGTACCAGCATCGTGCACCGACTCAAACAACTGCCGGACCGCGGATTTGGCGGAATCGGCCATCGTCCTCGATCGATCGACGACCGCCAGTGCCTCCACATGAGGCAAGACATCATGGACACGGAACAAGCGGACACCGCACATCGCCTGCCAGACCGCGATGGCGACCGACCCGGCCACCCGATCCCCGGGGTTGGACTGGCCGGTGACCGCCCCGATGAAGCTCTTGCGACTCGCACCNCACAGGACCGGATATCCGCTTCCCACGAACCGTCCGGCCGCTCCGATCAGTCGGGCGTTCTGTCCGACGGTCTTTCCGAATCCCAGNCCGGGGTCGAGCACGATCGCCTCGGGCCGCACACCCCGCTCGACGGCGCACCGGGCACGATCGAGCAGGAATGATCTGACGTCCTCGCAGACGTCACCGTACTCGGGCGCCGTGTCGTAGGCGTCCGACCAGGAGTCCTCCGAGGGGCGACACCGGCGGTGCATGAGGATCAATCCGACCCGTCGGTCCGCGGCGAGATCGAACATCCGCGGATCGTCGCCGCCGGCGGAGACGTCGTTGATGATCGACGCGCCCACCTCGATCGCGGCCTCGGCCACCGCGGCCGACGTCGTATCGATCGAGACGGGAACCTCGAGCCTGCGAACGATGCCTTCGATCACCGGAACCACCCGCCGAATCTGCTCCGAAGCGTCCACGGGCTCCGCCCCGGGTCGGGTCGATTCACCCCCCACATCGATNATGTCGGCCCCCTCCGCCACCATGGCGACCGCGCGACCGATGGCCTGATCGACTTCCGCATAGAGCCCCCCGTCCGAGAAGCTGTCCACGGTCACGTTGAGTATTCCCATGATCCGGCAGCGGTCGAGCCCGCAGGCCCGATCCGGTCCGATGCGCCACTGCATGGAACGGGGTGACGTCATTCCACCGTGACGGACTTGGCGAGATTCCGCGGCTTGTCGACGTCCTTCCCGCGCAGAACCGCAGCGTGATACGCCAGCAGTTGCAGCGGAACCACCGTCAGCATGGGCTGGAGCACCTCGGGCACGTCGGGCACGTAGAAGACGTCTTCGCAGAGCGAACGAATCTCCTCGTCGCCCTCGGTGGCCACGGCGATGACGTGCCCGCCTCGGCTGCGGACTTCCTGGATGTTCGACACCACCTTCTCGTACTGGCTGTTGCGGGTGGCGACGAACACCACCGGCATGCCCTCGTCGATGAGGGCGATGGGGCCGTGCTTCATCTCCGCCGCGGGCATGCCCTCGGCGTGGATGTAGCTGATCTCCTTGAGCTTGAGGGCGCCTTCGAGGGCGACGGGGAAGTTGAATCCCCGACCGAGGAACAGCCAGTTCTCGCGGGCGACGTACTTCGCGGTCACCTCACGAATGGCCTCGCTCTGATCGATGACCCCCTGGATGTGGTCCGGCAGGGCCTGGAGGCCGGCCAGCAATTCGGATGCCGCCTCGGAGGGCAGATGGCGCATGCGGCCGACGTAGGCGGCCAGCATGGTGATGGTCGCCAACTGCCCGATGAAGGCCTTCGTCGACGCCACCCCGATCTCCGGTCCGACCCGCAGGTACACCCCGGCATCGGTTTCACGGGCGATCGTCGAGCCGACCACGTTGACCAGTCCNAGNGTGAGTGCNCCNCGCTGNCGCGCNTCGCGCATCGCCTCCANCGTNTCGAGNGTCTCGCCNGACTGGGTGATCGCGATGACGACCGTGCCNTCCTCGACGATGGGATTCCGGTACCGGAACTCGCTGGCNAAGTCGGTCTCGGCNNGAATGCCCGTGAGNTCCTCGAAGATGTACTCNCCNACCATCGCCGAATGCAGNGCNGTNCCCTGCCCCAGGAGAACGATCCGCTTGGCCTTCATCAGCTCCTGCGAGTAGTCGGCTACGCCACCGAGCACGATGCGACCCGAGGCCTGATCGATCCGACCCCGGAAGCTTCGACGAATCGCTTCCGGCTGCTCATGGATCTCCTTGAGCATGTAGTGGTCGAAATCCCCCAGCTCGATCTGTTCGAGATCCACCTCCAACTCCATCAGCTGCGTGGTCACCGGTACGTTGTCGACCGTCGTCGTTCGGAACGAGTCGCTCGTCAGCCGAACGATCGTGCCGTCCTCGAGCTCGACGGCCTGCTTGGTGTGGGCGACGATGGCACTGGAATCCGAAGCGACGATGTATTCATCCTGGCCGACGCCGACCATGAGCGGCGCTCCCTTGCGGGCGGCGACCAGGACGCCGGGTTCCTCCCGGCAGATCACGGCGATCGCATAGGCGCCGGTGACCTCCTTGAGAGCCGCCTGCACGGCGGCCTCGAGATCGCCTTCGTACAACTCGCCGATGAGATGGGTCAGGACTTCGGTATCCGTCTCGGATGCGAAGGCGTGCCCCCGCTCCTCGAGATAGGTCTTGATCACCCGGTAGTTCTCGATGATCCCATTGTGCACCAGGGCAATGCCGTGGCCGTCGGAGTCACTGTCGGTATGCGGATGCGCGTTGATGTCGTTGGGTTCGCCATGGGTGGCCCAGCGAGTATGGGCGATTCCCATGGTGCCGCTCATTCCTCCCTCGGACGCCACGCGCTCCTCGAGCACCATCACTCGACCGGCGGTCTTGCGGATCTGAAGTGCACCGGAGCCTTCCAGCACCGCCACCCCGGCGGAGTCGTACCCCCGGTATTCAAGTCGCTTCAGTCCTTCCATCAGGATCGAGGACGCGGTTGAGGTGCCGATGTAGGCGACGATTCCGCACATAGAGGGTGCCTCCAGAGACCGGCAATCCGGCTCAGCACAGGGTGACGCATCTCCGGCGACGCGTATTTCGCCCGACGAAGGGAATTGTACCCGCACCCCTGCGTATCGGGGTCACCCGTTCGTACAATCCAACCATGTCCGATCTCTGGGCCCAGCAACGAGCTTCCCACCGCAAGGCTGCCCTTCCGCTGGCCGCCCGAATGCGGCCCACGACCCTCGATGCCTTCGCGGGACAGCAGCACTTTCTGGGCCCCGACCAGTTGCTGACGAGAATGCTGACGGCGGATCGCCTGACATCCATTCTGTTCTGGGGCCCCCCCGGCACCGGCAAGACCGCGTTGGCGGGCATCATCGCCGAGCACTCGGACTGCCACTTCGAGCAGGCCAACGCCGCCCTCGTGGGTGTCAAGGACATCCGCCGCGTGCTGCAGGATGCCGCTCGGCGGGTTGAAACCGGCGGACGACGCACCATCCTCTTTCTCGACGAGATCCATCGATTTGCGCGCAACCAGCAGGACGTCCTGCTGGCCGATGTCGAAGCCGGACTCATCACCCTCATCGGGGCAACGACCGAGAACCCGTTCTTCTCGGTCAACTCGGCCCTCATCTCCCGCTCGACCCTGTTCCAATTTGAACCCCACGATGAAGAGGACATCCGCTGGATCATCCGCCGGGCGATCACCCACGATCAGGGATACGGGCATCTGGACCTGCAGGTCGATGATGCTGCCGTTGAGCACTGGATCCGAATCAGCGACGGGGACGCCCGTCGAGCACTCAATGCACTCGAAGTGGCGGTCGACAGCCAGGACACGACTGAACGCGACGGCACGATCGTGATCGATCTGGCCACCGCGGAACAGTCGATCCAGGCCAAGGCCCTCCGGTACGACCAGCAGGGAGACGGGCACTACGATCACGCCAGTGCATTGATCAAGTCCATCCGCGGCTCCGATCCGGACGCAGCGGTGTACTGGCTGGCCCGGATGCTCTCGTCCGGCGAGGACCCCCGATTCATCTGTCGGAGGCTGGCCATTCTCGCTTCCGAGGACGTCGGCCTGGCATCCCCCCAGGCCATGCAGATGGCCGCGGCCGCCTGGACGATCACGGAGCGGATCGGCATGCCGGAATGCCAGCTCACGCTTTCCGAACTGGCCATCTATTTGGCAACCTGTCCAAAGTCCAATGCGTCCGCACAGGCGGTCTGGAACGCCATGCGGGATGTCCGGGAAGGCAAGACCGTACCGGTTCCCAAGTTCCTACGTGACGGTCACTACAACGGGGCTTCGGAAATTGGACACGGTGATGGATACCGGAATCCTCATTTCGACCCGGCCGCGGATCACCAGGACTACCTCGGAGTCGATACCACCTACTTCCGGCCGACGAATCATGGATTCGAGGCGGAGATACGTCGCCGCAGGTCTGACCAGCCCGGGGATGCGAACGATGCCTGACCTCGATGCCGCGAAGAAGCGACAGCGGACCACCCTTCGACAACGACTGTCGGAGTTGGATGAAACCCGGCTGCGCACCGCCTCGTCGGCCATCCAACACCGGTTGCGGGATCGGCTGGGCGACCGACTCGAACACGGCGTGCTCGCCTTCCATCCCCTGCCGGGTGAACCCGACCTTCGTGATCTGATGCAGGACGGTCTCGATCGTGCACGACTGACCTGCCTGCCGGGCGTCGACTGGACCACCGGGGCGATGACGCCGCTTCGCCTGGAATCGCTGGATCGAATCCAAACCGGTCGGCATGGCGTGATCGAGCCCGACCCCGGAAAGCCGGTCGACCTGCAGGAGCTGTCGCTCGTTCTGGTACCCGGACTCGGCTTCGACCGGCAGGGCCGGCGACTCGGGCGAGGCGGCGGCTACTACGACCGATTTCTCGCCTCCTGTCCGACGCACGTGCTGGCGGTTGGCATCTGCTTTCAGGAACAGTTGATCGAACGGGTCGAAACTGGCCCGACCGACATTCCCCTGCCGATGGTCGTTACGGACGCCGGAATCATCGAGCCGGGTTCATCCACAATGTCTGCACGCTGAGCCTCGAATCGGGGGATCTGCAGTACACTCGAAGTGCGGGAAGCCACTGGTTTTCCGGCGGAGGGTCGGCATTCAGGTGCCGATGGGGAAGGAACCCAAGCTCCATTTCAAGGAGGATTCACCATGGCACTCCCCAGCCAGAGCGTTTCGCAGAATGCCCGCGGCCGGTATATGTACCGGCGCAAGCGGCGCAAGAAGTTTCCGACCCTGGCCCTGCTGGCCTGCGCCGCCATCGCCTGCGGCGGAGTCTGGTGGTACCTCGACAACCGCGATGCCGAATCAGGTTCGACCACCGAGGAAACGGCCAAGGCGACTGCTCCGGCCACGGCTGAATCCGGCTCACCCGCCGCGAACTTCGACGCGCGGCGACGAGCCCGCTCACTCGAAACGACGGTCACGGCCGCACCTCCCGAAGGCTGGACCACCGGCTTGCAAACGACTGCGACGCCCGCGCCGGCACCGGTTCCATCACCGGCACCGACCGAAGTGCCCGCTTCTGCCCCCACCACGGTCGCGACCACCCCGATCGCACCCGAGACCAACTTCTTCGGTGGCACGAGCGAAGCCTCCTCCATCCAGCAGGCCAGGCAGCTCCTGGGAGAAGATCGACCGGTCGAGGCCCGGGCCCTGCTTTCGAATGCCTTGGGCAGTGGCACCCTCACACCCGCACAGCTTGATGAGGCTCGCTACATGCTGGCCTCGATCAACGATCGACTCGTCTTCTCCCCCGAAGTGGTGCCCGGCGATCCCTTCGTAACCACCTACACGGTGAAGAAGGGTGATTCACTGGCCAAGATCGTGAAGTCCCTCGGTGTCCAGGTCGACTGGAGATTCATCCAGCGGGTCAACGGCCTGTCCCGCCCCAATCAGATCCGGCCCGGTCAGACGCTCAAGATCGTCACCGGCCCCTTCCACGCCTCGGTCGAACGGAACAGCCACCGGCTGGACCTGTATCTGGGCGAAGGCTCCAACGAGGTCTTCGTTCGCAACTTCCTCGTGGGCCTCGGAGAGCACGGGTGCACCCCGAGCGGCATGTTCCGGGTCCGACGCAACTCCAAGCTGGTCAATCCCCCCTGGACGAATCCCCGCACTCGGGAGCATTACGCGGCGAACGACCCGGACAATCCCATCGGAGAGTTCTGGCTGGGCCTGGAAGGCATCGATGATCACAACCAACAGGAGGCCGGCTTCGGAATCCACGGCACGATCGATCCGGGATCCATCGGACGCAACGAATCCATGGGATGCGTACGGATGCGGACCGGCGAGATCGACATGATCTACGAGGTGCTGACCGAAGGGGTCAGCACGATCTGGGTGGACAACGGGCTCCAGGCGGCCCAGGTCCCCGGCGGGTGATCAGAACATCAGCTGCATCTGGGCCCGGAGCAGGAACTGCGCATCGTGCTCCTCGGGTTCTTCCCGCCATCCCGTCTGATTGATCGTCATGATGGCGCTCATCGGATTGAAGGAGATTCCGGCGTCGACGGTGAGCTTCACGTCCTGCCCGTCGATGTAGTAGTTGGTTCCGACCATGAGGATGCTGACCGGTTCCGTGAAGTCCTTCAGCTGCGGGGGCGGCAGGTTTCCGACCACACTGGTCGGACCGCCGTATTCGTAGCGGGCGTAGAGCTCGATTTTCTCATCCAGATACACGCTTCCCTGGACGACGACGCCGTACCAGTCGACATTGTCGAACAACTTCCGGGGATTGTCGTTCAGATTGATCTGATTGGCGTAGATGAACGCGGCAAAGAGGCTGGCGCCCCCGTACATCACCGAGACATCCGCGGTGGCCAGCCAGACGTCGTTCTTCGAGTTGTTTCCGACGACGGTCCGTTCCTGTTTGAGGGCACCGCCGGCGATTCCCAGCATCATTCCGAAATCCTGTCCCGGCGGGCTGGTGAACTGCTTGAACTGACTCCATTCACCGGCCAGGAGGAACTCCATTCGCCCCTGGATCGACAGATCCGACGCGTCCGTGCTCCACGAGAACGGAGGGGTCTGGTCCGGCAGGCCGATGCGACCGAAGTAGGCACCACTGCCGCTGTTGATGGAGAGCATGCCCCGCATCTCGTCGGTGGTGTAGTCCAACTCGACGCCCACCGACCGCCCCAGTCCCAATCGCATGTCGATGGTGGAACGCTCCACAGCGAGCTGCCGTCCCTCGTAGACAAGCGTCTCCCGGGTGAACGGCGACTTCATGAGTCCCATGCGCACCGACCACTCGTCGGTGATCCGAAATCGAGTCCACGCTTCGTAGAGCCTGGTCCCGAACTGCGTATCGTCCTGCCCGTAGCGATACGGATCCAGTCGACCGTATCCCAGACTCAGACGGTACTGAATGTCGTCCCCGAAAACATGCCCCGAGAGGTTCAGACGGGCGGTGGTGGTCTCGAAGCCGTAGACCCAGTTGTCTACATTCGACTGGGTCGATTCGAGGGCGGACTCCCGCCAGTTCAGAATGAAGCGGTTCTGCATCAGCGCACCCAGTCGCAGCAGAAATCGTCCATCCGCACTGGCAAGGAAGAAATGCTCCGACCAACCGGCCATCAGACCGTTTCCGACCAGAGATGATCGCGTGTCGGCGTCGGCCAGGACGTCTCCCACCAAGCCCTTGATCTCCTCGGCCCGCTGCTCGGTCAGCCAGTCCTGGCTGTTCTCGGCCTGCAGGAGATCGAGTTCATCCCGCATGACCCGGTTTTCCTGCTGCACCTTTTTCAGTTCGGTCTGGATGGCCTCCAGAACCGCTTCATGGCTGGATTGCTGCCCTTCGGACGCCATCACGCCGGCCGCAGGGACCACCAGCAATGCCACTAGGCATGGTAGAAGAATCATTGGAATGGGCTTCTGAGCCCCGGCCAGGTACCCGGTGAGACGATGCGACATCCATTTCGCTCCTGAAGGCCACCTCCTGTGGCCCCATCGGAAAGTTATCGACCCATGCTGTTACCGGGCTCCAAGGAAAGAAACCATGCTCAGAGGACCTTCCAGAGGGCAAGGGGAACCAAATTGTGTGGATTTCATGATTGGGGCACACAAATCTCGAACCCCGTCGTAGTGGAAGTAGATCAAACATCCCCTCCTCTCTTTTCACAACTCTCCCCTCTTCCAAACTCTCTCTCCTCCTCCCAATCGGAACAAGGCCCCGGCACTTCTGCCGGGGCCTTTCCGTTTGGAGCAGCGAGAGTCGGATCTCGTCCTTCGGACGGCCAAAAGGACAGCCGGCCCTCCAGGAGGAGGGCCGGCTGGTCAAATCACTCTTACGAGCTGCTGATTAGAACATCAGCTGGAGCTGAGTGCGAAGCACCCACTCGTGCTCGGTGTCGTTACCAGCAGCTGCCGGCAGCGTGTTGACGTAACCGGTGTAACCACCGCCGCCAACATTCGCGGTCGCGATGCCATCGAACGAGTATCCCCAGTCGATGGAGAGCTTCGCGTTCTGACCGGCGAGGTACCAGTTGGCACCGATGGTCAGGATTTCGATGTTGTCGTTGCCGTTGGTCGTCTTGGGATCGAGCCACTCGAAGCGGCCGTACATCTCGAAGTTCTCGGTGAAGTAGTATCCACCCTGAACCAGCCAGCCCCACTGATGGCCGTCCATCGTGTTGGCTGCCTGAGTGTTACCAAGAGCGTTGGCTTCGTCGTCACCGTAGGTGAAGGAACCGAAGAGGTTCCAACCGCCGAAGTCCATGGAAGCATCGAGGGTCAGAAGCCACTGCGTGGGAACGTCAGTACCGGCCGGCAGTGCCGGACCGANNTNNTCGTTGTACTCCCAGACAGCCCAACCGAATCCGAACAGCATGCCGGCTTCGGAGCCCTGCGCGCTGGTCATGTCGTCGAACTGCTCCCAGGTGCCGCTGGCCTTGTAGCCGATGCGACCGGAAAGCATCCAATCAGCGGTGTCGTCAAGGAACGTACCGTTGATGNNGTTGCCGCCGTTCCACTGGGTGACAGCGGTGCCGTTGGAGTACATCACGTTGGCGCGAATGCTGTCATTGGCGTAGTTCAGCTTCAGGCCGTTGGTGATGGACGANGTGGCCCAGTAGTAGCTGCTGAGCGAACGCTCGATGGCCTGCTGGTGTCCAGCGTCGACCATGTACTCTCGCATGACACCGAACTTCTGCTTACCGAGCGACAGGCTGAACTCGTCAGACAGATCGACGGTGGCGTAGGCCCACTCGAGCTCCGAGGGTCCAGGGGTGTTGCCCTGGGCGTACGGAGAGTAGTTAAGCCGCATGTTGAAGTGGTAGTCCTTGGCAACCGTTCCGCTGAAGTTCAGTGCAGCACGGGTGGTCTCGAAGCCGTGATGGCTCGTCTGACCCTGTGCAGTGCCGGGGGGGACCGGGTTCACACGCTCGGGCGTGTGGGTCATCACCCAACGGTTCTGCATGAGACCGTTGATGCGAAGCATCCACTGACCGTCGTTGGAGGAAATAACGAACCCATTGTTGTATCCAGCCTGCATGCCGGATCCCTGGAGGCTTGCGCGGGTGTCGGCGTCTGCCAGCACGTCCTGCACGAGGCCGCGGATGTCATCCGCACGCTGCTCAGTCAACCAATCAGCGTTCTGAGTGGTAGACAGCTCGGCGATCTTGGCCTCAGCAGCGTCGAGGCGCTGCTGCAGGTCTTCGTAGCTGACGTTAGCAGAGGTACCCGCGAAAGCGGCACCAGCAATAGTCGTTGCCGTGGCTCCCGCAAGGAAGCCAACCTTGGTCGTGAGACTCATCTGTTGACTCTCCATTATTACTCGTGAACGCATGGCCGACTCCCAGCCATGTCGCGTCACTCTCACATCCTTAGTTTCGCAATNCCCAGGCACACACGGCCTGGCACGAAACGTGACCTTCGCCTATCGGCCAACCCTGGCCGATCAGTTGAAGGCGAGATGGTAACCATTTCCGGGCGAATCGCTACAGGCTGGGCCCTAATCAGCGAAAAATGTGGACCGAAATGACACCGAAGACTCGCAAGTCACTTTTTTTCAGTAACTTACGTGCATTTGGGATCATTTTTTGAATTTGACAACCCCAAATCACTGGCCGGCAGACCCACACACGGCTCGCACGCCGNAATCAACGTTTATCGGTTCATAAACGGCATATTCTGGGACTCTGAAAGGGGTCCGATATCCCCTATCTCCGCATCGGGCCGGAATCCCGCTCAAAGCCGCCGCATGGCCCACACCCACGCCCCGAAATCCAGCATGGATCGACGTCGCTTGCGGGCGGCCGGCCACTCGGATGGAGAACCACCGAACGCGGTCTGCTGCCGCCAGGTCCAGTAGGCCCCACGCAGTCGTCCCCGCGCCCGCATCACGACCAGTGTCAGTCCCAGCAGGCCGGTGATCAGTAGATGGATACGTGTCAGCATCGTCCGTGCAGCGTACCACCGGTCAACGAAACGTGTTGCCGCTTCGTACGCGCTTTGCTTTGTGCTTGCAGTACGCACGCGTCACTGCTTAGTATTCATGCAACGTGATATGACACGGACGCTGGTCGATGCTCCGACTCGATCGGCGTCCGTTCTTTTTTGGCAGGTGAGATTCAGTCGTCCACTCTGGCCGAGTGCTCCTCGGCCAGTGGACTGAATCGGGAGCCCAGCATGCCCAGACGCTCGTTCGGATCGTAGCGTGGCATGTAGGGCAGCAGGAACCAGATGGCAATCAGCATCGCCAGCGAGCCGGTCCACAACCAGGTGGTCCACCCCATGAACACGAAGAACGACGTCTTGAGCAGCAGCAGGAGTCCCAGGGGAATCATGGACTCCCAGGCGAGCTTCATNAGCTGATCGAAACGGAATCGCGGCAGGGTCCAGCGAATCATCATTCCGAACACGATCAGCAGGAAGACCTTGCCCATCACCACGCTGAACTGAATGAGGATCATCCACCACTGGCCGGCCATCGGCAGGTCCCACCCCGTCACCGGATTGATCGACCACCCGCCCAGGAACAGCATGGTGAAGAAGGCCGCCCCGACGAAGACGTGGATGTACTCGCCGAGGAAGAAAAGGGCCCATTTCATCGATGAATACTCGGTATGCCATCCGCCCACGAGTTCCTGCTCCGCCTCGGAGAGATCGAACGGAGCCCGGTTCGCCTCCGCCAGCATGCAGGTGAAGAAGAGCGCCGCCGCCAACGGCTGTTGCAGCAGGAACCATTGGCCGTCGAGCTGCTTCTGCACGATTTCCATGGGCAGCAGTGTGCCCGCGGCCAGAATGACGCACAGCAGCGAAAGTCCCATCGGAATCTCGTAGCTGATCATCTGCGCCGCGGCCCGGAGTCCACCGAGGAACGAATACTTGTTGTTCGAGGCCCATCCTCCGAGCCCGACCCCGTACACGCCCAGCGAGGCCGTCGCGAGGAGGTACACGATGCCGATGTTGATGTCCGCCCCGATGATGGACACGGTGCGGTCGGACCCCAGTTCGAGCATGCCCGCCCAGGGAATGATCACAAAGCCGATCATGGCCGGAATGGCGGAGAAGGCGGGAGCAAGGACGAAGAGCACCTTGTCCACCCCCCGGGGCATGAAGTCCTCCTTGAGGAACAGCTTCAGGCCGTCGGCAATCGGCTGCAGCAGCCCCAACGGTCCGACACGATTCGGCCCGATTCGATCCTGTACCCACGCCGCAATCTTGCGTTCCAGCAGAATGCCGTAGGCCGCGGCACCCAACGCAAGGTGCAGCACGATCAGAATCACGGCCATCGAAGTGATGAATTGGGGAAGCCAGGGAGGCATGCCGGCTAGTGTAGCCGGGAACCCGGATCCGAAGACCGCTCAAATCAGGACTTGACCGTCTCGAGCCAGGGAGCTTCCATGTCCCGGGGTGCCGATGCGGGACGTGTGATGTCCGGGAAGACATCCTGCATTGCAGCCACCGACCAGTCGCCGGCTCGCAGAGCGGAAATGGCCTGGACCGCCGCCTTGGCTCCGGTCATCGTGGTGATCATGGGGACGCGACTGCGAACCGCCATCGCACGGATTCGACCCTCGTCCGTCTCGCCGCCTTTCCGGGTGGGCGTGTTGATGATCAGATCGATTTCCCCGTTGGCCAACCGATCGATGATGTTCGGACGCGCCCCTTCGGAAATCTTCCGGATCAGGCTGGTCTCGATGCTGTGACTGGCCAGCAGATCGTGGGTGCCCTGCGTGGTGTGGACGGTGAATCCCATGGACACCAGCAGCCGCGCCGTCTCGATGAGACCCGGCTTGTCCGAATCCCGCACCGAAATGAAGACATCGCCCTGGGTCGGCAGAGCCTGTCCGACNGCCATCTTGGCCTTGGCAAGGGCAATGGGAAGCGATCGATCCGCTCCCATGACTTCGCCGGTGGACCGCATTTCAGGACCAAGCACCACGTCCACGCCCGGGAACTTCTCGAACGGGAAGATCGGCTCCTTGACCGCGAAGAACTCCGCATCGGGACGTTCGACGATGTCCTGCTCCGCCAGGGACTGGCCCATCATGACCTTGGCGGCGATCCGGGCGAAGGGGATGCCCCGCGACTTCGCGACGTAGGGAACGGTTCGGGAAGCCCGGGGGTTGACCTCGATCATGTAGATCGTGTCGTCCTTGACCGCCATCTGGACGTTCATGAGCCCTCGAACACTGAGACGCTCCGCAAGACGGCGGGCATTTTCCTCTATCTGGCGCACCACGCTCTTGGACAGCGTGTTGGTGGGGATGGTGCAGGAGGAGTCCCCGGAATGGACTCCGGCCTCCTCGATGTGCTCCATGATGCCGCAGATGATCGCCTGGGGCGGATCTTCGGAGACCTCCAGTTGATCGGAGACGGTGGCGGCGTGGGGCGGATAGTCGGCCACCACATCGACGTCCACCTCGACGGCTTCGGACAGGAATCGATCGATCAGCACCGGGGCATTGGCCAGTTCCGAGACGTCCACGGCCGTTCGCATGTACCGAGCCAACGCGTCCTCGTCGAAGCAGATCTCCATCCCGCGGCCCCCGAGCACGTACGAGGGTCGTACCAGGACCGGATAGCCGATTTCGCCGGCGATGTCCCTGGCCTCCTCCATGGAATAGGCGATGCCCGAGTCAGGCTGCTGCAGACCGAGTTCATCCAGAATCGCCTTGAAGCGGTCACGATCCTCGGCCGCGTCGATCGAATCGAGACCGGTGCCGATGATCGGCACCCCGGCCCGGGCCAGACCGTGAGCGAGGTTCAACGGAGTCTGCCCACCGAACTGGACGATGCAGCCCATCACCCCCCCGCTGCGACTTTCGATCTCGACACCCCCGCCGTTGAGCCGCTCGAGGATGTTCAGNGTGTCTTCGAGGGTGAGTGGCTCGAAGAAGAGCAGGTCGGAGGTGTCGTAGTCCGTGCTGACGGTCTCCGGATTGGAGTTGATCATGACCGACTCGAAACCGACTTCCCTGCAGGCGAAGGACGCCTGGCAGCAGCAGTAGTCGAACTCGATGCCCTGACCGATCCGGTTGGGGCCACCGCCGAGGATCACGATCTTCTTCTGATCACTGACCCGGATCTCATCGTCGACCACGGANTGGCCTTCGATGAGGAACGGACGCTCGTAGGTGGAGTAGTAGTACGGCGTGACGGCCTCGAACTCGGCGGCGCAGGTGTCGACCAGCTTGTAGACCGGCTCGATGCCCAGCGACTTCCGGTGCGCACGGACCTCCAGAATGGTCTCGGTTCGAATGCGGCCCTTGTAGAGACGGGCCAGCTGTGGATCCGAATACCCGAGCTGCTTGGCGGCCCGAAGGGTCTCCGCCGGCAGGGACTCCAGCGAGTCGTGGGCCAGGAGTTCATCCTCGAACTCCACCAGCTGGGCGAACTGGTCGATNAACCAGGGATCGATGCCGGTCAGATCGTGGATTCGCTGCGGGGTCCACCCCGCCTTGAGTGCGTAGCGGACGTAGTAGAGCCGCCCCTGGCAGGGAACGCTGAGCTTGCGCGAGATGGTCTCCTCGTCGATGGGCCAGTGCTCGCCGTCCCCCTGCTCCCGTCCGAGCAGCCACCGGTCGTTCTCATCGAGACCGAATCCGAACCGCTTGACCTCCATCGATCGGATCGCCTTCTGGAAGCTCTCCTTGAAGGTCCGTCCGATGCTCATGGCTTCGCCGACGGATTTCATCTGGGTGGTCAGCGTCTCGTCCGCCTCCGGGAACTTCTCGAAGGTCCACCGCGGCATCTTGGTGACCACGTAGTCGATCGACGGCTCGAAGCAGGCCGAGGTCGTCCCCGTGATGTCGTTGCGCAGCTCGTCGAGCGTGTACCCCACGGCCAGCTTCGCCGCGATCCGGGCGATGGGNAACCCNGTCGCCTTCGACGCCAGNGCCGANGATCNCGACACCCGGGGATTCATCTCGATGACGATCATCTCACCCGTCTGNGGATTGATCGCGAACTGGACGTTGGACCCTCCGGTGTCGACGCCGACGGCCCGCAGAATGTCGAGTGCCGCGTCNCGCATCTCCTGGTATTCGCGATCCGTGAGCGTGAGAATCGGGGCCACGGTGATCGAGTCGCCGGTGTGGACCCCCATGGGATCGATGTTCTCGATGCCGCAGACCACCACGCAGTTGTCGTTGCGATCGCGGACCACCTCCAGCTCGAATTCCTTCCAACCCAGCGCGGACTCGTCGATCTGCACCTGATCGATGCGCGATGCGGCCAGTCCCCGACGCAGCAGATCCTCGAACTCCTCGCGGTTGTACGCGACGCCGCCNCCGCTGCCCCCGAGCGTGAACGCNGGACGCAGAATCGCCGGCAGTCCGATCNTNTCGAGAAACTCGAAGCCTTCCTCNACCGTGTTGACGGTNCNGGCCCGGGGCATGCGNAGCCCGAGCTCNTCGACGATCTCGCGGAACACATGCCGNTCCTCGGCACGGTGGATGACCTCGCGGGATGCACCGATCATCTGCACGTCGAGTTCCTCGAGNGTCCCGAGNTCCTCCAGTTCGCACGCGCAGTTNAGNGCNGTCTGGCCNCCGATGGTCGGAAGNAGCGCATCGATGGGCGTTCCNCGATCGCGTTCCTTCTCGATGACNCGACGGACCGCTTCGGGCGTGATCGGCTCGATGTAGGTGCGATCCGAGAACGCGGGGTCGGTCATGATCGTCGCGGGATTGGAGTTGACCAGCACGACCCGGTAGCCCTCCTCCTGGAGAGCCTTGCACGCCTGGGTGCCCGAGTAGTCGAANTCACAGCCCTGGCCGATGACAATTGGTCCCGAACCAAGAACAAGAATGGTGTTGATGTCGTCGCGGCGGGGCATGGACCGATTCAACCCTCGATTCCGTGCATGGTATGCCCTTCGCCCCCCATGTTGCAAGATGCAGGAAGTGTCCACATTGATCACTTGACAGGGATCCATCCAGCCGTGACGCTCGGGCGATGGGACCACTCGGATGGATCGCGGTATCGCTGGCCGCCTGGACGGTGCTGATCGCCCTGATCCGGTGGTTCGTGATTCCGGCCCTGCGACGCGGGCCCGCCGGAGATCCGGTGCTGGGTCTGGCCTGGTACGCCCTGAAGGTGTTTGGCCGGATCGTGCACCGGGTCAGGTTCACGGGGCTGGAGCACCTGCCCACCCGTCATCCCCCCCGACCGCTGGTGGTCGTATCCAATCACACCGGCTCCGTGGACCCGCTGCTGATCTCCAGTGCCTGCCCCTTCCTGATCCGTTGGATGATGGGTGACGACATGATGTGGGATCGAATGGCACCCCTCTGGGACCGGCTGCAGCTGATTCCCGTGGATCGGACCGGCGACCGGCCGGTCGCCATCCGCGAGGCGCTCCGGACCCTTCGGAACAAGGGAGCCGTCGGAATCTTTCCCGAAGGCCGGATCACCCTTCCTCGCGGCGAAATCCGCCCCTTCTTCGATGGAGTCGGAGCGCTGATCTCCCGAGCCAGGGCGGACACTCTTCTGGTCTGGGTCGAAGGGACCCCCGAAACCGACCGGGTCGGTCCTTCCCTGTTCACTCCCAGCCGATCGACCGTGCACTTCATCGAACTTATCGCGTGGGACGGCGAACGCGATCCGGGGGTGATCACCGCGCGGCTTCGAAACCGGCTGCTGGCCGTCAGCGGCTGGACCGCCAACGACGAGGCACTCCCCCTGGTGCTGCCGGAACGACTTCCGTTCTGAGGTAGACTGGCAGCATGATCAGCCGCCTGTCCGGGACTCTCGATTGCATCACCGAAGACGGTCGGGCCATGCTCCAGAGCGGGCCCATCACCTACGAGGTCCTCGTACCCGCCGCCGATGTCGAATCGCTGCGGGAACGGGCCGGCCATGAGATCGTCTTCCACACCCTCCACTACCTGGAGGGCCAGAGCCAGGGCTCGTCGATGCTGCCCCGACTGATCGGTTTCTCCAGTGATCTCGATCGCTCCTTCTTCACGCTGTTCACCACCGTGAAGAACATCGGCTACCGGAAGGCGCTGCGGGCCCTGCAGCGTCCCTGTCGGGAAATCGCCACCGCCATCGCCGCCAAGGACACCGCAACCCTCGTCAGCCTGCCCGAGATCGGCAAACGATCCGCCGAAACGATCATCGCCGAGCTGCACGGCAAGGTGGATCCCTTCCTGGAGGGACTCGTCGAACCATCGTCACCGATCCGGTCCGGTGACCACCTGCCCCCGCTGGTCGCCGATGCGATCGCGCTGCTGACCACGCTGGGCGAGAGCCGATCCGATGCCCGCCGTCGTGCGGAGCTGGCGTTCGCCTCCCATCCGGACGTCGAAGGGCCCGAGCAGCTGCTTNAGATCATCTACACCATGAAGGAACCGGTTTCGTGAGTCGATACGCCATGATCATGGCCGGCGGNGCCGGCACCCGACTGTGGCCGATGAGCCGCNCCGCCCAGCCGAAGCAGTTGATTCCATTCATCGACGGTCGATCGCTGCTGCAGATCGCGGCGGATCGGCTCGAAGGGGTGGTCCCCGTGGAGCGTCGCCTGATCTGCACCGGCCGGGACCACTTGGAAGTCATCCGACAGCGACTTCCCGAGTTCACGGATGAACGGCTGCTCGGAGAACCGACCGGTCGCGATACGCTGAATGCCATCGGCCTCACCGCAGCCGTCCTCGCCCTGCAGGATCCGGATGCCGTCTTCGCAGTTCTCACCGCGGACCATCTGATCACTCCCCAGGAGGAGTTCGCCCGCTGCATGCAGTTGGGGTTCGATCTGGTCGAAGCCGANCCCAAGCGCATGGTCACCTTTGGAATCACCCCGACCCACCCCGCCACCGGATACGGCTACGTCCAGCTGGGAGACCCTGTGGAAGGTTTCGCAGGCGCCCACCGCACGGCACGGTTCGTCGAGAAGCCCGACGAGGCCACGGCACGCGGCTATCTCGAATCCGGTGACTTCGCATGGAACAGCGGCATGTTCGTCTTCTCGGCGGCGGGATTCCTCGAGGCGACCCGCGCCTTCGCTCCGGAAGCCGCCACGGGTCTCGCAACCATCGCCGACGCCTGGCAGGGCGCGGGNCGCGAGGCCGTCCTCGACGAGACCTACCCCACGCTTCCCCGCATCAGCGTGGACTACGGGATCATGGAACCGGCATCCACGAGTCCGGATTTCGAGGTGTGCACGGTGCCGATGGCGGTGCAGTGGATCGACGTCGGAAGCTGGCCCAGCTACGGCGAGACGCTGCCGTCGGATGATGCCGGCAACCGNAGCANCGGTCCGGTCGAGCACATCGANTCGCGCAATGTCCTGGCGGTGTCCGAGGATCCGGACCACCTGATCACCACCATCGGCTGCGAGGATCTCGTGGTGATTCACACGCCGGACGCCACCCTCGTCTTNCCCCGCGATCGNGACCAGGATGTGAAGGCGATGGCCCAGCGGGTCGCCGAACGCAACGACTGACGTGCGGTATCTCAGCCTCGATCTCGGTACGAAGCGGACCGGCGTCGCCGTCGGCGACGACGAAACCGGAACCGCGCTGCCCGTGTCCGTCGTCGAGACGCCCGACGAGGACCGTCTCATGCGAGCCGTCACCGGACTCCTGGTCGAACACGGGCCCGACGCCATCGTGATCGGACTTCCCCTCAACATGGATGGAACCGAGGGCAAACCGGCGGAAGCCGCGCGGGCGATGGCGGAACGGATCGCGGCCCATGCCTCGNTCCCGGTGCATGTGCAGGACGAACGCCTGACCTCCGACGCCGCCCGACGCCGGCTCGCCGAAACCGGTTCGACCCGCGGCCGCCGCGACGATGCGATCGCCGCGGCGATCATCCTCGAGGAGTTCCTTGGCGGCCGACCATGAGCACCCTCCTGTCCGCCCGAGATCTGGGCAAGTCATTCCCCGCCAACACGCTCTTCGAAGGCGTGGCCATCCACGTCGAGTCGGGCGATCNNATCGGCTTCATCGGCCCCAACGGCGCCGGCAAGTCGACGCTGATGAAGATCCTCGCCGGACTGGAGGAGGCCGACGAGGGCGAGATCACCCGACGACGCGGATTGAAGATGGCCTACGTCGAACAGGACGACCTGTTCCCGGATGACGCCACTCCCATGTCCGCCGTCCTCGATTCGCTGCCCCCCGGGGAGGACGATCGCGTCGACCCTGACACCCAGGCCGCGATCGCCCTGTCGAAGATCGGCTTCGAGGACTTCGACCGCGCCGTGTCCACGCTGTCGGGCGGCTGGCGGAAGCGACTGTCGCTGGCGTGCGCACTGGCCCGGGACCCCGACGTCCTGCTGCTGGACGAACCGACGAACCATCTCGATCTCGAAGGTGTGCTCTGGCTGGAGCAGTTCGTGCAGCAGACGGCGATGGCGATGCTCTTCGTGACGCACGACCGGATGTTCCTCGAGCGCACCGCCAGCCGCATCATCGAACTGTCACCGGCCTACCCCGGAGGAACCTTCAAGGTCGAGGGCAACTACAGCGAGTTCCTACGCCGCAAGGANGCCTTCCTGGAGGCGCAGGCGGCCGCGCAGTCCGCCCTNGCCAACAAGGTGCGNCGTGACACCGCGTGGCTGCGTCAGGGCATTCAGGGACGACAGACCCGCAACAAGACGCAGGTGGCGGCCGCAGCCGAGCGTCGTGACGAACTCAAGCAGACCAAGGGCCGCAACGAGGCCCCGAGCAAGACCACGGCCATCGACTTCCAGGCCACCCAGCGGAAGACCAAGAAGCTGCTCGCCCTGCACAGCGTCGGCAAGACCATGGGCGACAAGCAGTTGTTCGACTCCCTGGACCTGGTCCTGATGCCGGGACAGCGCATCGGCCTGGTCGGCGTCAACGGCGCCGGAAAGACGACCCTGCTGCGACTGATGAACGGAGAACTGCAACCGGACTCGGGGACGATCAAGCAGGCGGCGGAACTCCGCATCGTCACGTTCAGCCAGCATCGCGGCACGCTGGTGGCGACCCAGACGCTGCAGGAGGCGCTCTGCCCCGTCGGCGACATGGTGGACTACCGGGGCAAGCAGGTGCACGTCACCGGCTGGGCGCAGCGGTTCCTCTTCGAGGCGGACCAGCTGTCCACCCTGGTGGGCAATCTGTCCGGCGGTGAACAGGCGAGGGTGCTGATCGCCAATCTGATGCTCGAACCCGCCGACGTCCTGCTGCTGGACGAACCCACCAACGACCTGGACATCCCGTCGCTTGAAGTNCTCGAGCAGGCCCTGCTCGAGTTCCCCGGGGCCCTGGTGCTGGTGACCCACGACCGGTTCATGCTCGAACGCATCGCCACCGAATACATCGGGCTCGACGATGCCGGCGGCATCCGCAGCTTCCAGACCTACCAGCAGTGGAACACCGCCCGAAAGAAGGCCGCCAAGGACGCCAAGCGTGCAACGANCCAGCCCCGCACCACGACGAAGCAGACCGGAGAGAAGCAGAAGACTCGCAAGCTGAGCTGGGACGAACGCAAGGAGTACGAACGGATGGAGGAGGCGATTCTCGAAGCGGAATCCGAGGTCGAACGGCTCGAGGCGGATGTCGCCGACCCGGCCCTGGCCGAGGATCACGTCCGATCCACTGCGACGTACGAGGCGCTGTCACAGGCGCAGGAGCGAGTCAAGACCCTCTACGAACGATGGGTGGTCCTCGAAGCCATCGCCTCGGGTCGCAACGAGGAATGAGTGAAGCGTCACTCCGCGAACGGCTCGGCATCCTCGTCGAGCGTCGTGCCCGAGAGATACCACCGCGTCGTTCCACCTTCGGACCGGATGGACTGGACCGGCCGACCATCCGCCGATGGTTCCATCGCGTCGAGCCCGGCCCGGACGCCGGAACCCATGGCGATCAATCCGATGAANCCGGCCCGGTTGATGCGTGAAACCGGAACCAGGATCTCGCTCGCCGATGCGTCGCTGCCCATCACTCCGACCCGGCCATCCGCGCCGACATCGAGCATGGCGTAGTCGATCGTCGCACCCTCGTCNCGATCATCCGCACCGTGGAGATGCGCTTCATTGATCCCCGAGTGCGGTACGAGAATGTCGCGCAGTTGCACGTAGTGATCGTCGTTGCGGGTGTCGTTGAGCAGCCAGCAGTGCGTCTGAGCCCAGGGAAAGGTGCGGATGACGGGGTCGAACATCATCCGTTCGAGAAGGCGTACGACCGCATCGGTCCAGCAGACCGCGAAGTGGAACTCGCCGTTCACCCGAATCCGCATCTGCGCTTCGATCATCAGCTCGGCGAAGACCATGTCGAGCAGTTCATCGGCCGAATCCCGTTCGGCAAGCGTCCCCCAGAGCTTGGGCAGCCGATGGCCCCCGGGCTGCTGCAGATCGTAGGGTCGAGGCTGGTTCGGTTCATTGCTCATCGGCCGTCAACTCCATGCCGGCAGCGTAGACCGGATAGAGTATGGCATGCAAATTCCAATTCTTCTGCTGATCATCCTGCCGCTGTTCACCGTTTCACCGGAAGTCGCCNCCCCCGGCCCCGACTGGCAGACGCCGCCGGCGGTGCCCATCGACCAGCGGATCGATCCCAGCAGGATGACCGAATCCGAACTGCCCCCGCTTCCCAACGCCATCACCGCACCGCCCCCACCCACGTTTCGGATCGCGATGCGAAGCGAAGACGCTCCGGTCGATCCGGAGACCTGGACCCGCAGCGTGGCCGCGATCGATCGCGGTCTGGACTTCCTGCGAAGTCGCCAGGCAAGAAACGGATTCTGGATGATGGGCGACAAGACGCCGCCCACCGACGCACCGGAACAGGCCACTCCCGTCGCAGCCGCAATCACCGCGATGGGCNTGCAGTCCTTTGCCCAGCGGGGACTCGACCCCGACTCGGACCCCACCCTCTCCAAGGCGATCATCGCCACCCTGAGCGTCCGCGAGCAGGACGAACTGATGAACAATGCTCTGGCGAACTACATCCGGTCCGCGATGGTCAGCGGCCTCGCCAGTCTGGAGGACCCCCGCTTCCGCGATGCCGTGGACAACGGTGTGCTTGAACTGACCAAGCACCAGTGGGACCGCGACGAGGGCATCGGCGTCCGATCGGACTGGTTCGGCGGAGCCGGATACGGAAATCGCGGTCGCCCCGACCTTTCCAACACCCAGAACATGCTGCAGGCGTTGTACGACTCCGGCATGAGTCCGGACGAACCGGCGTTNCAGGAAGCGGTGGTCTTCCTCAGCCGGACCCAGAACCTCAAGGCAGTCAACACCTCGACCTGGTCGGGCGACGACGGTGGATTCGTGTACACCCCCGCCAACGGCGGGGAATCCATGGGATCGCAGCATGCAGGTGAAGGGCGATACGGTGAACTCATTCCCGCCGGTCAACCCCGAAGCCTGCGAAGCTACGGCTCCATGACCTACGCCGGCTTCAAGAGTCTGATCTACGCCGGGTTGAACGAAAATGATCCNCGGGTCCGCGCCGCGTACGACTGGATCCGCAGCCACTGGACATTCCAGGAGAATCCCGGCCTCGGACAGCAGGGNCTCTACTACTACTGGCTGGCCATGTCCCGGGCCCTGCGGGCCGCGCAGCAGCCGATCATCACCGATGCCGAGGGCAACCCGCACGACTGGCGGCGTGAACTCGCCGACGCCATTCTCCGTCGGCAGCGCACCGACGGGTCCTGGATGAANCCCGAGGACCGATGGCTCGAGGGCGAGCAGGAAATGGCCACGCTCTATGCGATCCTCGCCCTCGAGGAACTTCTCAAGCCCGTCACCCCCACTTCGGCCGAAACGGCGGAGCCGTGATCCACGCGCTGCTGTGGGGCCTGCTGTCCGTCTCGACGCCGCCGGAATCCGCGCCGACACGATTCATCGTGCAGGCACCGGACGAGACGACGACCGTGTCCGAGGCGTACACCTACACCGGACGCGTCTACGTCTTTCTGGGCGAGCCCGACGGACGTGCGCCCCGCCAGGGACCGGACTGGTTCCGGCCGCAGCCATTCTTCTCGATCGAGGTGCAGGAGTGGGATCCACGAACGGAACTCGTGCTCGACGAACGGGCCATGGGGTATCCGGGCCCCATCTCCTCGCTGCCTGAACAGGACTGGGCCGTGCAGGCCGTGCTTCGTGGGCCCGACACCTCCCGTGCCGGCTCGGGCCCCGGCACGCTGTTCGGCACGGCAACGACGCACCGCATCGGACCCCGGAGCGGCGACATCCGACTTTCCATCGACCTGATCGAGCCGACCCGCTCCCAGCCGGAGGTGGATGGGATCGAATGGGTCCGGTTGCCCAGTCCGATGCTCTCGGAGTCCCTCGGTCGACCGGTCGTTCATCGGGCGGCGGTCATGCCGCCCTCGAACTACGATCCCGATGCGGAACGGACCTGGCCCGTGGTCTACGTGATCGGCGGATTTCCCGGCTCCCTGGACGGAGCTCCCATGACCAAGTGGATGTGGGGACAGACCGAACTCCGCGAGGAGGCGTTCATCGTCCATCTCGATGCGGAATGCATCAACGGCCACCATGCCTTCGTCGATTCCGCCGGCAATGGTCCGCGGGGCACCGCGCTGGTGCGGGAGTTCATTCCCCATCTGGAAGCGACGTGGAACATGCGGACCGATCCCGCCGGCCGACTGCTCACCGGGCATTCCTCCGGCGGGTGGTCCAGCCTCTGGCTGCAGATCAACTGGCCCGACTTCTTCGGAGGCACCTGGTCGACGGCCCCCGATCCGGTCGACTTCCGGGCGTTCCAGACCGTCGACATCTATTCGGAAGGGGCCAACGCGTTCTTCGACGAGCAGGGTGAACGACGTCCGGTGGGTCGGGCCCGGGGACGCGTGCTGATCTGGTACGACGACTTCGTGGGCATGGAGCATGTGCTGGGCGACGGTGGACAGATCCGATCGTTCGACTGGACCTTCAGCCCCGTCGACGAACACGGCCGGGCCCAGCGCCTCATCGATTCGCGCACCGGCGTCATCGACCCGAGGGTGGCCGAGGCATGGAAGCAGTTCGACATCAATCTCGTGCTTCAGGACCGCTGGCCGGAGATCGGGCCGTCTCTGGCGGGCAAGATCCACATCATCGGGGGCCGTGAGGACACGTTCTACCTGGAAGCCGCGCTGGATCTTCTCCAGCGGACGATGGAGGATCTCGGCAGCGATGCGGAGATCACCGTGGTCCCGGGAGCGGATCATTCCAACTTCATGAATCTCAGGCGACGACGGGAGATCGCTCGGGAGATGCTGGAGCAGTCGTCAACCGGTGCGTCCACGCGGCCATGAGCACCGCGGTGCACAGCAGCAGCGCACCGTTGGCCTGATGCATGCTGGTGAAGACGACTTCCGAACGGGGAATCACCCCGTCGGGATGATCCTGAACCACCAGNACGGTCGCCACCACCCCGAGGGCGAGCTGCAGGGTGACGAGCAGNAGCATCGNCANTCCGAGACGACGCATGATCGGCTGTTCATCCATCCANCCCCGGATGCCGTTGACCACCGCCAGGAGNGCCACCAGCGCCGCCATGGCGATGTGTCCCACCAGAATCGGCGTGGTCCGACTGGGTTCGTATTCNAGATCACTGGTGAGATGCCGGTAGACCGCACCGATGATCAACTGGAGCACCAGCGATACGACCAGGACCCAGGCGAGGAAGCGGGCGGGCCCTGCCGCCTCGACGACCTGCGGGGCCGGGCCGCTGACCCATGTCCAGCTTGCGATGGCGGCGGCCAGCACGATGCACGCAAGCACGATCTGACCGAAGACGCCGTGGACGATGCCCATGGCGGTGCTGGGCGAGAGCAGTTCGGGGTTGTCGCTCATGGTGAAGGTGCCGGTCACCCGGAGGCCGCCCAGGATTCCCTGGCCGATGACCATCAGCAGGATGATCGTTCCGAGCAGCCCGAGCACGGACCGGCGGTCGCCCCACCACAGCATGATGCAGAGGGTGAGGGCGGCGAGTCCGACGAACATACCCGTCAGACGGTGCGCGTGTTCGTAGAAGATGCCGTCGCTGAGATCCGCCACCATCTCGGAAAGCGGATACAGCAGCATGTTGTGGCCGTACGAGTTGGGCCAGTCCGGTACGGCCAGTCCCGCTTCGAAGCCGGTGACGATTCCGCCCGACACGATCATGAGGAAGGTGATCACGGCACAGACNGCGGCCAGCGCGCCCACCCAGTTCACCNGCGACACGTCGGGCACCTTGATCAGTCTTCCCAGCAGGCCACCGAGCGCACCGAGCACCATCGAGACCACGAACAGCCCGGAGAACCAGACGGCGGCGGATGCTCCATCGGCGTCGACCAGACTTCCCACCAGCATCAGATTGATGCAGGCCGAGATCACCCCGATTTCAACGCCCCGACGCAGTGACCTTGACCACGTACGGCACCCGTCGACCAGGGCCGCCAGAGCACCGCCNATGACCAGCAGCANCAGGGTGAGCACGAAGATCCCCTCCCCGATGAACTCTCCCGGCTGCAGCATGGCGAGGTACGAGAGCAACCACATCAGCGCCGTNGTTCCCANGCCGATGGCCAACGATCGCGCGGCACGGGCCGACAGGGGCTGCACCGGTNCAATGCGGTCAATTTGAGTCGCTTGTTGGGACATCCNATGGGCTATACTAGGCGAGAAGAGAGGGTCGGGGCCATTTTCACCTCCGACACCCGCCCCATGTCCACGTCCCTGAGCACATCNACCTCCACCACGGCGCAATCCCTGACGTCGCACTACACGGTGCTGGTCAAGGCGAGGCTGAGCCTCCTGGTGGTGATGACGTCCGGAGTGGGGTACGTCATGGCCGCACCGGGCGGCCTGGACTGGCTGGTCCTGCTTTGGACGGTGGTCGGAACGTTCTTGTGCGCCTGTTCGGCGAACGGCCTCAACCAGGTCATCGAACACCGCCGGGACGCCTTGATGGATCGAACCAAGGACCGACCCGTCCCCACGGGATCCATCAGTCCGCAGCACGGCTGGGTCTTCTGCATGNTCACCGGCTACGCCGGACTGAGCATGCTTTCCCTNCTGGTCAATCTACCGGCTGCAGGACTGGCGTTGGCCACCATGCTGATCTACGTCCTGCTCTACACCCCGATGAAGGTCCACACNACGCTCAACACGCTGGTGGGGGCCGTGGTCGGGGGCATTCCCCCGCTCATCGGCTGGGTGGCCGCCTCGGGGACGATCACCACGGGGGCACTGATTCTGGCCGCCATCCTGTTCGTCTGGCAGCTGCCGCACTTCCTGGCGCTNGCTTGGATGTANCGCGACGACTACAACCGGGCCGGATTCAAGATGCTGCCCGGGGTCCCCGGTGGAGAGCACCTCACGTGCGAAGTGGTACTGCTCACCACGCTGCTGCTGATCCCGCTGGGCCTGTCGGCCACCATGATTGGCATNGCAGGNGTCGTNTACGGAATCTGCTCNCTGCTGCTGGGCATCGGCTTCCTNCTTCCCGCCGTGCAGTTCTTCCGCGTACGCGACCGTACCTCGGCCCGGCGGGTCTTCTTTGCCAGTCTCCTCTACCTGCCGCTGATGATGTGCGTGATGATCGCCGACCGCGGAGAAGAGGTTCCGAGTCGATCCACGGTGCTGGTCCTTCAGGAAATGGATGCCGTCCCGACGTCGGCCCCCCGGCCCGATGACTTCTGAATCCGTCCAGCCCAACGGCACGGGATTCCGCTTCAGCGAAGGCGGCTGGGTCCTNGTGGTCGCCTTCCTGTTCGCCTTGGCCATCGCCGCATGGGCCCTCGCCCCGGCCGTGTTCCGCATGGTGCAACGACCACCGGGCGACGGAACCACCATCGAAAGCTACCTGTTCGACACTTCGAACCCGACGATCGACCTCGATCTCGTCGAACCGGCCATGCTGCATCGGGACATGGTTCCGGTCATGACCGATCCGGTCATCCTGACCATGGACGAGATCGTGGAGCGGAACTCGGAACGCAAGACCCGGTATCTCGTTCCGTCCGANCTGGTGATCGGCGTCGAACACAACGGCGAGTCGAGGGCCTACCCGCTGTCGGTCCTGAACGTGCACGAGGTGGTCCACGACGTGCTCGGCGGCGATCCGATCCTGGTCTCCTGGCACTGGCCGTCCGNCTCCGCGCGGGCGATGGTCCGGCACGATCCCGGTCAGCAGTTCCGGGTCAGCGGNCTGGTCGCCGGAGGCAACGGCCTGCTCTACATCCCGAACGANCAGCCNCCNGTCGGCGGCGAGACGCTGTACTCGCAGATGCTGGCCNCACCCGTCGCCGGCGACACCAGCCGCCNGACCTTCGNGACGATCCCGCATCAGTTCTCACGCTGGGACGACTGGTCGAAACGCAACCCACGGTCCACCGCCATCGCCCCCGACCCCGGGCTCAAGAAGCGGTACAAGAAATCGAGCCCGTTCACCTACTACGAGCACGAACAGTTGATGTTCCCCCGGCTGGCCACGACCGGCGGCCCCTCNGCCAAGACATGGATCACGCTCGTGCAGCACAACGGGCAGCGGGCAGCCTGGGCGTGGCCGTGGCTGCAGGCCAACGCCGAGGGGGGCACCGTGCTGCAGTCACTGGGCGATCTTCAAATCCGCTTTGAAGTTTCCAGAAATCCGGACACGGTCCGAGTCTTCGACAACGAGTCGAATGCCCCTCTGGATGCGGTCCACGGACTCTGGTACTCCCTGCGATCGCTGTACGGCCCTTTGGGCGACGCACTTTCGCACTGAGCCTGCCAAAAGGCAGCCAAATGAAATGACGTGAGAAATCACGGGATGCTGTGCAGTGCCCCTACAACAGGACTGTCAAGGCATGGCCCGCTGTCGTGTTTCGTGGTGATCGCAGACAGCACCGGCCAGCATGCTCCCCTCCCAAGTGCCTTGAACTTCTCTCTCCTCCCNCTTCGCCCCACGCCCGCATTGCTCCTCAAGCGGGCGTGGGGCAATTTTCGGGAGCGGGTCAGAGCAGGACGATCATGAAGATCACCAGGACCAGCCAGATCACGTCCAGAAAGTGCCAGTACATCGTGACGTCACGAACCGCGACGTGGTTGGTCTGCGTGTAGCCGCGGGCCAGCGCGTAGCCGCAGATCCAGATCAGCGGAACGAGTCCCCCGATCACGTGGGCCGCGTGCACCCCGGTCAGCAGAAGAAAGGTCGACGAGGCGAGCTTGTGCGTGGCGATGACGGCCCCGGAGGCTTCGACCGCGGCCGTCCATTGGAACCACGACACGATCTGCAGCACGAGGAAGACCACCGCAAGCCCCGTGGTCCAGACCAGCAGTGTGCCGCCGGAACGGGATCGACCCGCTCGGAACATCCGCAGTGAACGGTGCATGGTGACCGTGCTGACGATCAGCACCGCCGTGCTCGCCCAGAGGGTGAAGGGCAGCGGCGGCAGCCCGACCGGCCATTCGTCGGCCTGGATCCGGATCGCGATCACCACCAGCATGGCGGATGCGAAGAGGATGGCCGTGGCCACGATCAGCAGCCACATGCCCAGACGGCGAGCCGAGTCTCGCTGGGTGGCGTCCTTGAAGATTCCCTGTGACACCGTGCGATCGGATGCGGACGGGCTCAGTGCCCGTCCTCACCCTCTCCGTGTTCGTGCCCGTGNCCCGCGTAGCCGTCGAGGGAATGGTCCANCTGNTCGAGCTGCTGCTGGATCTTTTCCGAATCCGTCTGGATCACCAGGGGCTGGTACTCCTTGGTGTCCGTGATCGCAATGCTGAGGAACAGCACGACGAAGAAGATCGACGAGACGAACACCAGACCGGTGAAGCTGCGATCCCAACGAAGGTGCATGAAGATGAGTCCGACGATGAGCACCTTGAAGGACGCCACCAGCAGCGCGATGAAGATGTTGATCCCGGGCAGCTGCAGCTTGTCGAAGTCCAGACTCGCCACCCACACCGTCACCGCGGTCAGGAAGAGCAGCGAGAGGCAGGTGATCACCAGGATCTTGATCGGGACGGCGTGCCCGCCGCTGTCGTGTCCGTCGTGGTCGCTCATGGCTTGAACCTCAGATCAGGTAGAACAGCGGGAACAGGAAGATCCAGATCACATCGACGATGTGCCAGTAGAGTCCCCCGAGGTCGATCGGGGTGTAGTAGCCCTTGTTGAACCGTCCNTTGACCGTCAGCCAGATGAGCCAGACGATCACGATGCCGCCGATGACGACGTGGANGCCGTGCAGCCCCGTCATGAGGAAGTAGATGGTGAAGAACTTCTGGGCGTTCGCCGGTCGCTCGGGATCCTGCAGCGGATGCGGCAGGTGCGGAAGTTCGCCGGCCGCGTGGTGCTCTGCATAGTCGAGCATCGGGCCCTGGTTCTCGATCGTGTCGACCAGCTTGGGGGGGAGGAAGATCCCGAGTTCCGAACGCTCCCATTCGAGTTCGTTGGTCGTCAGTCCGGTGACGCCCGTCGCACCGAGGGGNATGGCGGTGGGCTCGGCCGTGGCCGGTGCCGCGGGCAGCTCGTCGCGGGCCTTGACCTCGGCGGCGAACGCCTCGTTGGCCGCGGACGTCTCCAGAGCCACGCGATCCTGCTCCTGTCGCGCCTGTTCGTCCAGCGGCAGCCAGAGGTGCGAGGCGTTCGGCTGCTCGTAGAAGGCCATGCCGGGCAGGAAGCCCTCGTGGAACTTGTGGCTGTACTCGAAGTACTTGATGATCATGAAGCCGCCCGCACCGAACAGCGTCAGGACAAGGCAGATCACGACGGCCAGGTTGCGACCGCGGGCGGCGAAGGTGACCGCCATCGCCATGGTCATGCTGGACAGCAGCAGTACGCAGGTGTTGATCGCACCCATGGTGGTATCGAGGTACTGGCTGCCGTACTTGAACAGTTCGGGATGGTTCGCACGCCAGACCGCGTAGGCCACGAACAGACCGCCGAAGAGGAGCACCTCGGTGGCGAGGAACAGCCACATGCCGAGCTTGCCGGCCTCGAACTGCTGCTTGGAGTTCTCCCAGTGGTGCCCGAGGTGCGCCGGATGCTCGTGATCATGGCCGTGGCCATGATCTGCGGACTGGGCATCGGGTTGGATGTCGAGCTGTGACACGTCGAACTCTCCAGCATACCTCAGGAGGCTTCTTCGGACTCCTGTCCCGCANGATCAANGTCCGACCGCCACACGTATCCCTCNTCCTCCGACTTCCACTCGAGCACGGTGAANTCGTAGCAATTCCCNACCGTCGGGGTCTCGGAGAAGTTGTCGTGCGGGGGAGGCGACGAGCACTGCCATTCCAGGCTGCGTCCACCCCAGGGGTTCGCGGGAGCCCGNCGNCCGCTGAAGATNGACTGGGCGAGGTATCCGGCGGTGACGAAGAAGCCCACGGCCAGAATGTACGACCCCACCGACGAGAACACGTGGTAGATCTGGAAGCCCGAATCCTCGGGATAGGTTGCGTAGCGACGCGGCATGCCCTGGCTTCCCAGCATGAACTGGCTGAAGAAGGTCACGTTGAACCCGAGGAACACGAGCAGGAATCCGAACCGGCCCCAGTTCTCGTTGTACATGCGTCCCGTGATCTTCGGCCACCAGTGATGCAGACCGCCGATCATCGCGATCAGGGCACTTCCCATCATCACGTAGTGGAAGTGGGCGACCACGAAGTACGTATCGTGCAGATGGACGTCGGTGGCCAGCGTGCCCAGATGGAGTCCGGTCAGGCCGCCGATGGTGAAGATGAAGATGAAGCCCATCGCGTACAGCATGGGCGTGTTCCAGCTGATCGATCCCTTGTACATGGTCGCCAGCCAGTTGAAGACCTTGATCGCGGACGGAATGGCCACCGAGAAGGTGATGGCCGAGAAGATCACGTTGACCAGGGCCGACTGGCCCGAGGTGAACATGTGGTGGCCCCAGACCAGGAACGAGAACAGGGCGATCGCGATCGAACTGAATGCGATGAACCGGTATCCGAAGATGTGCCGATGCGAATGAATGGCCACGAGATCGCTGATGATGGCCATCGCCGGCAGGATCATGATGTACACGGCCGGGTGCGAATAGAACCAGAAGAAGTGCTGGTACAGGACGGGATCGCCCCCGAGTTCCGGGTTGAAGATGCCGATTCCGAACGCCCGCTCCACCGCCAGCAGGGCCAGCGTGATGCCCAGCACCGGTGTCGCAATCACCTGCAGCACGGCCGTGGCGTAGATGCCCCAGAGAAAGAGCGGCATGCGGAACCAGGTCATGCCCGGCGGTCGCAGCCGGTGGATCGTCACGATGAAGTTCATGCCCGTGAAGATCGAGGCGAAACCGAGAATGAAGGCGCCGGTCACGGCGGGAATCACCCCGCCCATGGCCCCCACCTCGGGCCGCGAATCAGTGCTGTAGGGCGTATAGAAGGTCCAGCCGGTGTCGAGTCCACCGCTGAAGAGGGCACCCACGAAGAAGAGGGCGCCGATGATCCAGAGCCAGAAGCTCGCCAGATTCAGCCGGGGGAAGGCGACGTCCTTGGCCCCGAGCATGATCGGAAGCACGAAGTTGCCCAGCGCGGCGGGAATGCTCGGAATGATCACGAGGAAGACCATGATGCCGCCGTGGAGCGTGAAGGCCTGGTTGTACTGCTGCTGGTTCATGATCGTCCCGCCCGGGGTCAGCAGCTGTGTCCGGACCAGCAGGGCGAAGACGCCGCCGACGAAGAAGGAGGACAGGACGGCGACCAGATACATGACGCCGATCCGCTTGTGATCGAGTGTGAACAACCAGGACCAGAGGCCCCGGGTGTGGTTGAGGTAGTTGTCGTCGACCAGTTTCGGCTGGTCGGGATTCAGTTCCAGTGTGGTCATCGTCAGCCACCTTCTTCCATGCTCTCAGTGACGACCGAGGCGGATGAGTTGACGGGAGGCATGGCAGGCTTCTGCACGTTGCCGTCCCCATCGATCCATCCTTCATCGGCGAGTCGGTCGAGATTCTTCATCATCAGCACCAGAGCCTCGACCTGTCGGGGCTTGAGCTGGGANGCAAAGTTGCTGGGCATCACGTTCGCGTAGTTCTCACGNACGACCTTGCCGGGGTTGAGNATCGACTCNCGGAGATAGTTCTCGGGNAGTTCGTAGTCGCCGCCCGGGCCCATGTAGTCCTGNAGGGATTTGCCGTTGGTGAAACCGCCCTCTCCCCGGGCGACACGATCCCAGAGGCCCTTGAAGGTGGGCCCCGAGCGGGCTTCGCCGTTGAGCGAGTGGCAGGACGAGCAGCGGTTGTACAGCTTCGTCAACGCGTAGGTCGGCAGATCGGCGTCCGGCAGATCCTCGTACTCGCGGGCCATCTTGCCCATCTTCGCCTGGAACTCGTCCTCCGGGAGCACGTGCACCGTGGCCAGCATCTTGGAATGGTCCTTGCCGCAGTATTCGGTGCAGTACAACTGATACGAGCCCGGCTTGATGGCGGTGAACCACAGGCTGGAATACCGGCCGGGAACGACGTCCTGCTTCACCCGGAACGCCGGGACATAGAGGCTGTGGGTCACATCGGCGGACCCCATGATGAGACGCACCGGCCGGTTCAGGGGCACGTGCAGTTCGTTGCCCTCGATGACTCCGTAGTCGGGGTGGGCGAAGGCCCACGACCACTGCTGGGCGGTCACGCTGACTTCGTACGAGTTCTCGGGAGCCTCGCGCAGGTCGATGTAGCCGATCATGCCGACCCAGAAGATCGCGACCACCAGACCGGTGGGGATGATCGTCCAGGTCAGTTCGAGCGCCAGACCGTGGGTCGGCCCCTCGGCCACGATCGTCTCGTCCTCGGACCGCCGCCGGTACTTGATCGCGAACCAGACCAGCACCACGGTGACCAGGACCAGGAAGATGTAGCAGATGACGTTGATGAACTCGAAGATCCAGTCGATCTTTCCGGACACGGATGAGGCTGCTTCCGGCATCCAGAAGGTTGCCGCCGTCGGATCCGCCGTCGTTGCGAGCGTTGTGATTTCGGCCAGAATCGACATCAGATCCCACCTCCTGCCGCCAACCCGTCGCTCGGATCCTGGCCTGAATACTTGGACCGGTACCCGAGCACGAGCAGACCGCCTGCGACCAGGACGATGGTGAGCACCCCGCCCAGTCGCATGATCTTCCATGCATCCGCGATGTAACTGTTGCGATCCGGATCCCACTGGAAGCAGTTGAACAGCAGCAGCGTGTCCAACGGCGACCCGATCCGACCCTCTGAGGACTCCACCAGCGCCAGACGAAGATCACGCGGCTGGAACAGCACGTCGTTCATGTACAGCGAGATCCGGCCTTCGGGCGTGATGAAGATGATGCTCGCGGTGTGGGCGTACTCGCCGGACACCTCGTCGTAGCGGTAGCCGAATCCGACCCCGTCGGCGAGCCGCTTGATGTCGTCCTCCTCCCCGGTGAGGAAATGCCACCCGTCCGCGGCGGAATCGCGGCCGTATTCGGCGAGGTAGGCCTTCTTCTTGTTCCGTGCGAGTTCTGGACCTTCGTCGGGGTTGATGCTGACCGTGACGATGTCGAACTCCTCCCCCGCGGACCAGTCGAGCTGCTTGAGCCCGTCGACCATTCCGTTGAGGGTCAGACTGCACAGCATCGGACACCGGTAGTAGTTCAGGGTCAGGATCAGCGGACGGTCCCGGTCCAGGTAGTCCTCGAAGGCGACCGGCTCACCGTCGGCGTCGACGAAGCGCAGGTCCCGGGGCACGTACTGATCCAGCTTCTGGGTGATCCCGACGCCTTCCATCTCCGCGGCCTCCTGACCGGGAAGCACGGCGGGCTGGGCCGACAGCATCGGAGCCGGGCAGAGCACGGCACCGCACACGGTCGCGACCGGGATCAGATTGCGGAAGGTGGTCATTGGTCTGCACCCCCGCCGTATTCGTCGATGACCAGTCGCACCGCCTGGTCCATGGGAATGCGCAGACTGCGTTCCCCGGTGAGTTCGCCGTCGGCGTCGGTCCAGGTCTCCCAATGGGCGTCCTGCTTGAGCGCTTCCACCCGGGCCTCGCGCATCAGCTGCGTGGCCTGCGTCCGGACACTGACGACCTTCCGCTTCGTCTCGCGGTGCACGGCTCCGTAGAACATCGCCGCGACGGCCAGGCAGATCACCGCGAAGAGGATGATGCTGCAGACGCCGATCATCCACGTCGACATCGGTCGAGGATCCTCGGTGTCGCCGGCGAGCTGGCCGTCAGGCAGGATGGACTGGTCGTGGGACATGGATCAGAAGTTCTCGAAGCTCAGTGATTCCGACAGCCTGGGATCGGAGATCGGTACGAGACTGCACCGACGCAGGTTGAACATCGTGCCGGAGAGCAGCAGGCTGAGCATGCTCACCGGCAGCACGAAATCGACGACGTTGAGCTGCCAGCCGATGCTGGCCGGCGTGACGGCGGCAACCAGTTGATCGTAGGTCTCCGCCTGTGCGAGGGCCACCTCCGGAACGGTAGGAATGACCAGCCAATAGACGTCCACGCACAGCATGAGGACCATCCAGCCGGCAATTAGGGCAATCGACCCCCGCAGCCGCTTGGGCCACCGGGAGACCAGCAGCAGGAACGGCAGCACAAAATGGCCGAAAATCAGGATATGGGACACCCAGAACCACGATCCCAGCTGCCGCGGGAAGAACCAGGAGGTCTCGATGGGGATGTTGGCGTACCAGATCAGCATGTACTGGCTGAAGCCGATGTAGGCCCAGAAGACGACTCCGAAGGCGAAGAGCAGCTTGCCGAGATCGTGGTAGTGCTCGCAGGTGATGGCTTCCCGGACCCGACCGGCCCGCTGGAGGCAGTACACCAGCACCAGCACGCAGGAGAAGAATCCCGTGACCGAGACGGCGAAGAAGTAGACGCCGAACATCGTGCTGAACCACTTGGGCTGGAGGGACATGATCCAGTCGTAGGACGCGAACGTCTGACTGAGGGCGTAGAGGATCATGGCCAGCGGTGCGAACCACTGCATGGTGTTGGTGATGCGGTAGTCGCCGCTGGCATCCTGCCGCCTCGACAGTCGGAAGTAGAACCGTGCGATGACGGCCCAGACGGTGAAGAAGACGACCGCGCGGACGCACCAGAAGGTCACGTTCAGGTACGGCTTCTTCTTCTTGATGAGGTAGTCGTGCGCCGCCAGCTCCTGATCGGCCCAGGGGAAGAGCTGCCCTCCGTTGCCGGTGGCGACGAGCACGAAGATCGGCAGGAAGAGAATCCAGAGCCACGACAGATTGGCCGCGATGCCTTCGGCGAGTCGACGGACGGTCACCGACCAGCCAGCCTTGGTGATGTGCTGGAGGATCGTGAAGAACAGGGCGCCGAGGGCCACCGCGAGCACGATGAGGAAGGCGAACATCCAGGACTTCATGAAGGCGTCTTCACCGCCGATGCCCCGGAGGCCGTAGGCCGCTCCCAGCCCGACCAACCCGATCACGCCGGAGACGACGAAGACCGCGCCGCCGAAGCTGCCCAGNGAGAGGTTGTCCCGGGAGAGNTCNACCTGGTTCATGTCGCACCCCCCTCTCCGGGCTCCACCTTGGTCCGGACGGGAAGCGTGTCCGCGCCGGGCACCCGTTCCACGGGNGCGTTCTGGGAGTACTGCAGCGCCTTNACCCACGCGACGATGGCCCAGCGATCCTCCAGACGGATCTGGGAGGCGTAGCCGGCCATGTTGCGGATGCCGTTGGAGATGGACCAGAAGATCTGTCCCACCGGCTGTTCGGTGACCGACTCCTCGTGGAGATTCTTGGGCTGGACCCAGGTCGTGCCGTTGACACCGGCATTGAGGAGCACCATCGCCCGTTCGTGCACCGGNCCGTTGCCTTCGCCCCGTATGCCGTGGCACGGGAGACAGTAGACCTCGAACTGGATCCGTCCTCGCTTCAGCAGCGCCTCGTCGAGGACGACGTTCGAGGGGAAGTCGGCCGAGAACTCGCCGTCGAGGGTGCCCAGGAAGTAGTGCGTGTCGGACACCATCTGCGAGCGGGCGATGGTGCCGGGAATCCTCGGCCGCATCGACCGGGTGTCCACGAACAGGTTGTTCTCCTGCTGATCCACGTACTTGGGCTGGTTGTCCATGTTCTGGATGATGTGGATNCGGCGACTCTCGCTCGGCACGGCGCGGGCCCGCAGGATGATCGCCGGCGGCACGAGCAGCAGGCTGAGCATGAGGATGCCCACCCAGACAAAGGCCGGGGGCAGTTCCTTGAGCATCGTCCTGGGATCGAACGGCGACATGCGGTCAGGGCTCCAGTGTTTCGATGGATTCGGGACCGAGGGACTCGAGGAACGACTTGGTGGATTCATCCTTGAACTGGGGGTCGCGGGCTTCGATGATCAGGTAGAAGCGGTCGTCNGTGATGCGGGCGAGCTTCTTGCACTTCAGTACCGGGTGGTACAGGCACGGCAGTCCGTTGAGCGCGAACATGGANCTGACGGTGGTCACCGCGGACAGCAGGACGGTGACCTCGAACATCACGGGCACGAAGGCGGGGGCGCTGATGAGCGGCTTGCCGGAGACTTCGAACTGGTACCCGATCACGGGAACGATCGCCCACAGGTTCACTTCCAGCGAGTTCGTGAAGACCTGCAGGAAGATGGCCACCATGGTGCCGGTCATGCCGCCGAAGAACACCAGAATGGGAAGGATCGTCGGCTTGACACCCATGGCGATGTCGAGTCCGTGCACCGGGAANGGCGTGTGACAGTCCCACCAGCGGTAGCCGGCGCCCGCGACCTTCTTCGCGGCCGAGGTGATCGCGGCGGGCGTGGTGAACTCGGCCGCGTAGCCCCAGATGCGTTCGCGGGTGGAGATGGGAGGTGAGCCACTCATTCGTGATCCTCCTCGTGCCCGTGCTCGTGGTCGTCGTGGTGCCCGTGGGCGTGGGGATCCGCCTCGGGCATGACCGCCTTGATCTCCGCGATGGCCAGCACGGGCAGGTACCGGATGAAGAGCAGGAACAGCGTCATGAAGAGACCGAAGGTGCCGACGAAGGTCATGATGTCNACCCAGGTCGGNCTGAAGTAGCCCCACGAACCGGGCAGGAAGTCNTGGGCCAGTGACGTNACGATGATGACGAACCGNTCGAACCACATGCCGATGTTCACGAAGATCGAGACCGTGAACATGATCCAGATGTTGGTNCGGAACCGCTTGACCCAGAAGAGCTGCGGCGAGATCACGTTGCACGAGACCATGATCCAGTACGCCCAGTAGTACTGGCCAAAGGCACGATTGACGAACGCGAACTTCTCGTAGAGTTCGCCGCTGTACCACGCGATGAAGAACTCCGTCCCGTAGGCGTAGCCGACCATCGTGCCGGTGAGCAGGATGATCTTGTTCATGTTCTCCAGGTGNCGCATGGTGATGAAGTTCTTCAGCCCCCAGATCTGCCGGGCCGGGATCGCCAGCGTCAGCACCATCGCGAAGCCNGAGAAGATNGCGCCGGCGACGAAGTACGGCGGGAAGATGGTGGTGTGCCATCCCGGCAGCTGCGAGGTCGCGAAGTCGAACGACACGACCGAGTGCACCGAGAGCACCAGCGGNGTCGCGAGGGCCGCGAGCAGCAGGTAGGCCCGCTCGTAGCGGTGCCAGTGGCGCATGCTGCCCCGCCAGCCGAGCGAGAAGAAGCCGTAGGCGATGGCCTTGATCCGGTTGGTGGATCGGTCGCGCATCGTGGCAAGGTCGGGGATCAGGCCCACGTACCAGAACATGAGCGAGACCGAGAAGTAGGTGCTCACCGCGAACACGTCCCACAGCAGCGGGCTGCGGAACTGGGGCCACATCTCCATCTGGTTGGGAATGGGGAACAGCCAGTAGGCGAGCCAGACCCGGCCGATGTGGATGCCGGGATAGAGTCCGGCGCAGACCACCGCGAAGATCGTCATGGCCTCCGCGAAGCGGTTGATCGAGGTGCGCCACTTCTGCCGGAAGAGGAAGAGGATCGCGGAGATCAGCGTGCCGGCGTGCCCGATGCCGACCCAGAACACGAAGTTGACGATCGGCCATCCCCACATCACGGGGCTGTTGTTCCCCCAGACGCCGACCCCGGTGATGATCAGGTAGCCCACCAGCATCATGAGCATGCCGGCCAGGGTGGCGGAGATGACGAGGGTGACGTACCAGAGCTTGGGCGGCCGCTCCGATTCGTTGGCCACGAGGATCTCGGCGGTGACCGACCCGAAGTCGTGGTGGTTCAGGACCAGCGGGCTGCGTTCCCGCGGGTCGTCGATGGTGTTGTCCACCCCCAGCGGCGCGGTGTCGTCGACGTGCAGCGGCGTGGTGTTGTCGTACGGGAGTGTGCTCATGCCAACCTCCCGCCCATGACGCGAAGCTCGACCTTCGCATGGCCGCCGTAGTGCCCGTGTCCGTGGTCGTCGTGACCGTCGTGGCCGTCGTGGCCGTCGTGGCCGTGGTCTCCGTGNCCGTGTCCGTGGCCTTCGTGGTCCTCGGGGAACCGCTCGCCTTCGATCGGATTGTTGAGCCGGGCGAGGTAGCGGTTGCGNGGCTTGANGTGNAGNTCNCCNANCANNTCGTANGANCGNGAGTTGGCGTGCATCTTCGAGACCTTGGCCTCCGGATCCATCAGATCACCGAAGACGATGCAGTCGTTGGTGCAGGCCTGGGCGCAGGCCGAGTTGATGCTGCCGTCGGGAATGACGATGCGCTTGGCCTTGGCCTTGGCTGCTTCCGGCAGCTTCACCCAGGCGTTCTTGGCCTTGATCTTCGCCGCCTGGATGCGCGAGGTGCAGAAGTTGCACTTCTCCATGACGCCGCGCATCCGCACCGTGACCTCGGGATTGAACTGCATGCGCCGAAGCGGGTCGCCACCGCTCTGGCGGCGGACGTAGTAGTCCGGCTGCACCTGGAGGAATCCGGTCGAACGCAGCGGTTCGCGGCGGAAGTAGTCGAAGTAGTTGAACCGCCGGACCTTGTACGGGCAGTTGTTCGAGCAGTACCGCGTGCCCACGCAGCGGTTGTAGACCATCACGTTNAGGCCGTCCATCGAGTGCACGGTCGCGGCGACCGGACACACCTGTTCGCAGGGGGCGTTCTCGCACTGCTGGCAGGAGACGGGCTGAAATGCGACCGACGCCGGCTGATCCACGTCGTACTCGCCCGGCGAAGTCTCCTTGAACCGGAAGTAGCGGTCGCAGCGCAACCAGTGCATCTCACGGCCGCGCAGCACCTGATCCTTGCCCACGACGGGAATGTTGTTCTCGGCCTGGCAGGCGATGACGCACGCACCGCACCCGGTGCAGGAGTTGAGGTCGATCGCCATTCCCCAGCGGTACTGGGCGCCGTCGAACTGCTGCGACTCCCAGAGCGAAAGTCCGTGGGCGGCGTGCTCCTGGTTCTTCACGAAGTTCGGATTCTCGTTGTAGGTCTCGATCGACGCCTCGCGGAAGAGCACCGGCAGCCGCTCGGCGATGCCCTGTCCACCGACCGAATCGATGGCGAAGTGATCCTGCACCGTGGCCAGGGGGTACGTCTCGCCGGTCGGCACGATCGCCGCGCCCCCGCGGGACCACAGGGCGTCGGTGGTGCGCAACGGGTAGACGTCGAATCCCGCTCCGGAGCAGACCCGTCCGGCGAAGCGACGGCCGTAGCCCACCGCCAGACTCGCCGTCATGGGTGCCTGGCCGGTCTGAACCAGGGCGGCCGCTTCGATCGAGACGCCACCCACGGTGATGGTGATCATGTCGCCGGTCGCCACCCCGAGCGTGTCCGCCGTGGAGGGGCCGATGATCACTGCGTTGTCCCAGGTGAGACGCGTCATCGGATCGGGCAGTTCCTGCAACCAGCCGTTGTTGGCCCAGCGGCCGTCGTAGACGCTGTAGCTGCCGCGGAACTCGAGCATGACGCCGTCGTGACCCGGCAGGGCATTCGCGGCGTCGGTCACCATCGAATCCAACCCGGCCCGACGGACCTTCGGTGCCTCCTTCACGGACGCCGAGTCCTTCAAGGCACCGCTGTGCAGGGTCGCACGCCATTCCGGATCGAAGCCCAGCGAAGCGCCGGCTTCGGGCTTGAGGGTGTTGAAGGTCTGTCGCACCAGTTCGAAACCGGCCGTGGTGTCGGATGCGGTGACCTGGGCCAGAATCTCCAGTGGGGAGCGACCGTCGAAGAGCGGAAGAATCAGCGGCTGGCAGATGCCGTAGGTGCCGTCCCAGGCGCGACCGTCACCCCAGCACTCCAGGGCGTGCGCCCGGTTCAGATGCCACTCGGACTGCTGAGACGTCTCATTGTCCTCGTAGGACAGGTGGATGGAATGCGCGACCTTGCCGAGCGCTTCCCGGAAGCCGAGGTCGGCGGGCATGTTGTAGGAGGGGTTGCCACCCAGCATGAGCAGGGTGTCGACCGTGCCGTCATGCATGGCCGACGCGAGCGCTTCGATGGAGGCGGTCTGCATCACGTCCGACGGCAGCCGGGTGTAGGAGACGGTGCGGCCGGCACTGCCGGATGCCTCGTTGATCAGAGCCGCCAGATGGTGCACGATCGGAGGCTGGGAGGGGCCGGGAAGGACCACGGATTCCCCCGGATGAGCCTCGATGTTCTCCACCAGAACGTCCAGGAAGGGGGTTTCGACCCCGGAATTCTCGAAGGGGGCCGCCAGGGCGGCATTTCCGGTCATTTTTGCCGCAATTCGGGCCGCCAGCACCACAATATCCGCCGATCGCATCCCGAAACGGTCGTCCGCGGAACTCCCGGTGGCCGTGAGCCCGGGCTCGACGACGATGAGGCGACTGATGGAACCGTGGTCCGGCTGACGTCCGGCCGCCCAGTCGCAGGCCATCACGAGCATGTCGGGATGCATGCCGAGGAAGTCGCAGTCCAGAGACAACATGAACTTCGCGTTGTCGATCTTGTACTGCGGGCGGAACCGTCCACCGAAGGCGGACTCGAGACCGGCCAACGAGTTGGTGTCCGCAAGCGGATCCCACGTCACCCAGGTCGCCTCGGGGAACTGCTCACGCAACCTGGCCTGCTGCATGCGGATGGACGGTGAACTCGTGCCTTCCGACAGGATCCAGAAGCCTTCNCCCCGGTTGGTGCGCAGGGCTTCAAAATGCTCACCGGACCACTTGTCCCACTTCTTCCATGTCGTCCGGAGGCGCTTCTCGCCGAACCCGTTGCGGGGATCGCGCGAGCGGTCGGGGTCGTACAGATCGAGGATCGTGGCCTGTCCGTAGCGCGACGATGCGCCGCCGCTTCCGGAGTGGTCGGGGTTGCCGTCGATCTTGGTCGGCCGNCCGTTGTAGCTCGTCACCAGCTGTCCGGTCGCGATCCCCTCGACCTCCATGATGGTCGCGTAGAAGTCGGGGACGCCGGGCATGGTGCCTTCGGGACGCTCCGAATACGGAAGGATGTGCTCTTCGGGCCAGCGACGACACCCGGTCATGCCGAGACCCGCCAGGGCCATCGAAGCCCCCATCACCTTCATGAAGTGGCGACGATCCTCCTCCATGAGTTCGGAGGCTCCGGCGGGGAACTCGCGATGCAAAAACGTCTTGAATTCAGGCGTTTCCGCCAATTCATCAAGACTGCGCCAGTATGTCCGGCCCGACGGGCCCTGCTTCATCGATGACATGTGGAACAGTCCTGGTTCGGCTGAAGGTGGTTGGCATCGAGCCACTTGGCACCCTCGGCGATGCGTTCGGCAGCGCCCATGTCCCATCCCCACTCGAGCTGGGTGACGAGATCCGGATCACGCACGTGCGGAGCGGGATCACGGTGGCACGACAGGCACCATCCCATGCTCAACGTCTCGTGCTGGTAGACGACTTCCATGGTGTCGACGCGACCGTGGCACTCGACGCAACTCACGCCCCGGGTGACGTGCGCCGAATGGTTGAAGTACGCATAGTCGGGCGAATCATGGACCTTGACCCATTCCATGGGCATGCCCGTGTTGTAGCTTTCGGCCAGCGGCTTGATGTACTCGCTCTCGGGGTGGATCTGCGTGTGGCAGTTCATGCACGTGCTGGTGGGCGGAATGGCCGCCGAGGCCGCGAACTCGACCGTGTTGTGGCAGTATCGACAGTCGATTCCGAGCTCACCGGCATGAACCTTGTGACTGAACGGAACCGGCTGGGTGGGCATGTATCCGACGTCGGTCGTCTTCGGACTGAACCCCCAAGCGACCATGAACGCGACGTACAATGGCGCAGACATCGCCACCACGATGACCGTGGGGAGAAAGAGGTTCGACCATTTCGGAAAGACGTAGTGGAAGCGGCCCATGAGCAATCAGACGCGAAGGACTGTGAACTTTTTCACAAAGTTTGACATGACATGATCCGCCCCCAACCGCTTGATGTCAAGCCAGAAACAGTGTTCCGGCAGAGTCAAGATCGGCTGAAGTGGACGTTTTTNAGCACAGCAGTTTTTGTTGAGACACAGTCTCAATTCTTTGCACGAAATTGCGCGCTGTCGGCACACATTTGAGGCGGATTCCCCTAGTTGGAAGTGCAGCGTGCAGTCCGCTCTTCAGCGTGTTTCGTTGCACGAAAACACCACGAATTACAGGGGAAAACGAATGACTCTACTTGTTGCCGTACCGGTTGTGTTGACGTTGGCGCTTCCGTTTGCGCTCGCCGCGTGTCCGAACGTTGAAGAAGAGTATGAACATGAAGACTGAACACACGGACGTCATNNTGGTACCTTCGAATACGTCCGATGTACGACACCCATTGCCNCCTCGTTTCGAAGCCGTTGCACGGGTCACTTGACGCCGTCCTGGCACGTGCTGCGCAGGCCGATGTGACGGGCATGATCACCGTGTCAACCTCGATGCTGGACTGTGTCGAAGGCCTGAAATTGGCCCAATTTCACCCCCATATCTGGTGTACGTCGGGAGTTCATCCCCATGAAGCCGACTCCGAGGTGGACTGGGAGGTGATCGAGAGCGTGGCCAGCCACAATCGGTGCGTCGCCTGGGGAGAATTGGGCCTTGACTGGCATTATCAGCAGCCCCTCAGGGCCTCTCAGTACGCCCTTCTGGAAGCCCATTTGGGCGTTATTGGGGCCGCCACCGGCCGTCAGGCCAAAATGCCGGTGGTCATCCACTGTCGAGAAGCCTACGGGGATCTGTTGGCCATTCTGCGGGATTCGGGTCTGGATCCGACTCGATTCGTCTTCCACTGCTTCACCGGAAACGAGGCTGAAATGGACCTGGTGCTTGATTTCGGGGCCAGCGTCAGCTTCACGGGCATCGTCACGTTCGGAAATGCGTCCGATATTCAGGAGGCAGCTCGCCGTGCCCCCCTCGATCGGATGATGGTCGAGACCGATGCCCCCTATTTGAGCCCGGAGCCGGTTCGGTCGATGCGTCCGAACGAGCCGTGCAACGTCGTGCACACCGCACGATTCCTCGCCTCGCTCCGGGGAATGGAGACCGCAGCGTTCGTTGACATCATGGACGCCAACGCGACCCGATTCTTCGGACTCGGCTGATCAGTCTCCCCCGGTGTCGTCGACCGGGACGTCGGGATCGAATTTGAGCTCGGGAACATCCGGCACCCAGCTGCGATCCTCGAACCCGCCCCCACGCATGCCCGTGTCGCCGTTCACCAGGAGCGTCGTCCGCTGCGCTCCGGGCAGGAAGACGTCGATCTCGGTTCGCCCCGGAGGAGTTCCGGTGGCGGTCACCTTCAGATCTCCTTCGTAGAGGTCCGGGGTCCCCAGACGCTCCTTGCCTTCCTTGACCAGACGCCAACCGTAGAATTCGACCGTCACTCCCTCCGGCGGGTGGAAGGACGGCTCCGGTGGCCTGACTCCATCCCATCCCTCCACGTACAGCCGCGCATTGCTCTTTCGGATACCGAGCGTGCTCTCGCCGCTGCGGCGGATCGTGATGCTGCGAGGGGTATGTCGGAGGCTGTCACGAAGTCGTCCCCGCGCGGACAACCACAGGACCAGCGGCGACTCGTCCTCCAGCACGACCTTGATGTTCGAGTCGAGCTTGCGCGACTCCTTCACCGTGAATGTGACGGGTAGTTCCATGCGCGCGCCGGGCTCGAGAAAGGGTTCGCCGGGCCCCGCCCAGGTGCAGCCGCAGCTCGGAACCGTCTTCAAGATGCGCAACGGACGATCCGTGGTGTTCTCCAACACGAAGGTGTGCTCGACCGTCGCGTCGGGAGGATCGATGAGGACCACGCCGAAATCGTGCCGCTCCGAATCGGTCGGTTGCAACGGCGACGCCATGGCCAGTTGCAGGATCCACCAGCCAAGCAGGAACACCCCGGAACCCAGCAGAAGAATGCTGATGACCTGCATCGGCCGGAATCGGCGGGATGGTGTTGCGGAAGGTTCGCCCGTACTCATGGTGGCAGATCATAGGTCCTCAGCCGTCGCTCGGCCCCCTGCACACTGCCATGCTGGCAGACGCACCCCCGTTGACGGGCCGTGAACCGGGGTGGTTGGTGGCACGGCAGTTGCACCTTTCCGGGGGGGTCGGAACCGATCCGATCCCCGCATGGAGGACACCCATGAATCTCGAACAACTCACGACCCAGGCCAGACAGGCCATCTCGACATCCCAATCCATCGCCACCGAACTGCAGCATGCGGAACTGCTTCCGCTGCACGTGCTGTCGGCGCTGCTCGACGAAGGAGACCAGTCCGGACTCGCCGG
>PAAB01000022.1 GCA_002591705.1 Phycisphaerae bacterium | reverse complement strand
CTGGGCCTCGTTGAAATTGAACATGTTCGCAATGATCGAATCCGGGAACGATTCACGCTGGACATTGAACTGCATCACCGCATCGTTGTAGGCCTGCCGCGAGAACGCGACCTTGTTCTCCGTCGTGGTCAGTTCCTCCTGGACCTGGAGCATGTTCGCGCTCGCCTTGAGGTCCGGGTACGCCTCCATCGTGACGTTCAGCTTCCCGAGTGCGCCCAGCAGCGACCCCTCCGCGCCGGACAACGCCTGCATGGCGGAGGCGTTCGTGGGGTCGCCCGCCACGGCCTGGGCCGCGGACGCGGCCTGGTTCCTGGCTTCGGTCACGGCTTCGAGCGTCTCTCGCTCGTGCTTCATGTATCCCTTTGCGGTCTCGACCAGATTCGGAATGAGGTCGTAGCGGCGATTGAGCTGCACGTCGATCTGGGCGAATCCGTTCTTGACCCGGTTTCGACCCACGACCAGCTTGTTGTAGGCGGCAATGCACCAGAGGAGGATCAGCAGAATGACGCCGACGACGACGATCGCGACGATGGTCCCTCCGGCAAGAGCGAGATGTGGTGTCATGACGTACCCTCCTGATGTTGAGCTTGGAATTCATACCCTACCAGATGCCGTTTGGAACCCGCATGAAGCACCGCAAGCACGAACCGGATGATCCAGCCGAGCCGCCCATCAGCGACGAGAAGGTCAGGAGAACATTCACCGAACGCCTGTCCGCACAGCGGGAGAAGGCGAGAGCGGGATTCAAGCGTCTCAAGGAGCACCTCGGCCAGGAGCGGGAGGAGACCCGCGAGATGTTCGAGATCTACAACCGCGCCATGGAAGGGCATGCCACCAAGGAGGAGATCCATCGTGCCAACGAGCAGTTCGGCGACATCCTGCGTCTGGCCGGCATGGGAACCTTCTTCACGTTGATTCCCGGCAGCACGCTGCTGCTGCCGGTGGCCGTGGCGGGTGCGAACAAGGTGGGCATCAGACTGCTGCCGAGTGCATTCAGCGAGGATCAGGATCCGGCGGACGAACCTTCATGACTCCGTTCATCGTCGTCCAGTGCCCCGGGTACGTGCAGACGTAGACGTAGTCTCCGGGAACCGACGGTGCGGTGAACACCAGTTCCGCCGAGGACTTCGGCTCGACGATCGGGATCCAATGCAGCACCTCGCGCATCGCGGGAACGTAGTGACGTTCCTTCGCCCGGGAGGTGGTTCCCAGCAGCGTCGCCTTCCGGCCGATCTCGCGCAGGCTGCCCGGCGTGCCGATGACGAGGTTGTGCGGCTTGTCATCCGGATTGAGCAGGATCAGACGCACCGGCTGACCGGCTTCGACGGTGAACTCCTTGCGGTCGTAGTCCATGCGATAGGGCGCTGCGACGAGTTCGATCGTCGGCACCCGGAGCGCCGTCAGCAGCGAGGCGAGACGCGGCTCACGATCGCCGATGGCCATGGCGGCGACGAGCACCGGATCGTTCTGGGATTCGATGGGAATCGGTTCCACCATGCCATGCACGACCTCGCCGAGCGACTCGGACCAGGGCACCGCGCCGCCATCGGCCAGCGTCAGCAGCGATGCGCGGCGGATGCGGTGGGTCGGATCGTCGTTGAGCCGGTACTCCACCAACTCGCGACTGGCCGGTTGTTCCGTCCGCTGCCACATCGTGCCGCGATCATCGTCGAGAATCGTGATGGTGTATCCGTCGATGCGCTTCCAGTACGGTTCGTCCTGCCGGTTGTGGATCCGGATGGCATCGATCGGACGGCTGCGCCCAAGATCGACCTCCCACCAGGGATCACGCCGACCCTCGATGGTGTGCGACTGGGAACCGGATGCGAAGGACGGACTGGCATCGCCATCGATCGCCCGGTCCGGCACCCCGCCCCAGGCCTCGGAGGACTGACTCGCCGATCCGTCCACCGCGATGTTGCGCCCGGCGGATTCGATCTCGATCTCGGCCAGCGTCAACGGTACGATTCCGGGAAGATCGATGCGGACGTACCGTCCGGCAACCGATGTGTCGCGGGAGGACCCCTCGGATCGCCACGAACCGGGATCGACCAGGAGTTCCGCGACCCGCTCGTTCGCCGCATCACGGACGACGCCGTCGGGCAGCAGCCGGACGGCGCGGAGCCACCGATGCACCTGCTGTGCATCCGGATCCCCGGACAGCACGGTCGTCGCATCACCGTCGACGAGCATGCGGGCGGCAAGCAGCGCTTCNCGNGTGGGTTCNAGTCGTGCCGAACCNCGGGCCGGNTCGATCCGGTCCNCCACCGNNTCGAGNTCCGTCGCCTNCATCGCGGCCAGNAGNCGACCNGGTTCGCTGGACGGGCCNNCGGNNCGNNCGTCGTCCCGCTCCANTTCNAGCATCCAGNNCGCGGCAACGCNGGNNNCGGTNTNCTNCGCAACCGCATCCAGNGCGANTACGTCGCCGTNCAAGCGGCGCNTCCGCNCGNCNCANCACNGCACGNTGCACGGCCGGCAGCGGCTGCATNNNGACCANTGCNTCGGTNGANACCGAAANCAGCAGATCGTCGATCGCGCCGGGATTGGCTTCCGCGTATGNCCANCCCTGCTGCAGNGCTCTGGTCCAGTGGGGNGAGAGNTCGANGATGGTCTGTTCNAGCACGTAGTCGAGCGTCCGGTCCGTGGAATGCATCGACGCCTCCAGCGCGATCTCGGCACCTTCGAGCGAATCGAGCCAGGATGCGGCGACCACCGCCTCGAGTCGCACGCGTGGCGACGGGTCGTTGGCGGCGTGCATCAGCAGTGGGACCGCGGCGGGAAGTCGATCGGCCCATGCCGACAGAACCCGTACACCGGCGGCGCGAGCGCGAGGATCCGGGCTGTCGAGCACACGTTGCAGTCGCTCCTCGTCGACCACGTCGTGGTTCTGCAGCACCCAGAGTCCCTCGAGATGGTCGTGTTCCGTGGCTTCGGGACGAGCAAGCCATGCATCCACGGCCGCGGTGACCTCGGACGTCGGCGGACGTCGCAGTGCGAGCCGGGCGCGGTCGCGTGTGCGACGCTCCGGATGCNCGAGCACCGTGCANAGCGCNTCGGGCGACAGGTCCGACACGTCGACGACCTCGGACANCGGNGATCCGGTCCGCACGATGCGCCAGACCCGTCCGTGCGCGTGATCCCGGTTCGGATCCCGCAGCGAATGCTGCATGTGTCCGATCAGCGGGTTGTACCAGTCGACGAACCAGAGGGCGCCGTCGGGTCCGACCCGGATGTCGCAGGGCCTGAACGACGGATCGTCGGACACCAGCAGATCGTGCTGGAAGCGCCCCGCCACCCCGGATCCGTCGTCCAGCAGATCGTGCTGCCGGATGCCCCGCAGCGTGATCACGTTGGTGAGCAGGTAGTCGCCCTGCATCGACGGGCCGAGATGTTCGCTCGAGACCACCTCGCAGCCACCGGTGGGACGGATGCCCTTGTCGTTGAACGACGGAACCCCACGGTGCTTGCGGTCGTAGGACATGCGGGAGGCGATATTGGCCCCGAGGTAGTTGGCTCCGTTGGATGCATCTCCGACGTAGTTCTGACCCCACCCGTCGAACACATGGCCCCATGGATTGGCGAATGCGTACGAGACATGCACGCGCAGCTTGCCGGTCCGGGGTTCGTAGCGGAAGACCGCTCCGTCCCGNACCCGCACCGGTCCGTGCGGAGTCTCCACCTGCGAATGATGGAAGGTGCCCTCCTGGAAGTACAGACCGCCTCCGGGCCCCCACTCGAAGGCGCTGATCGAATGATGACTGTCTTCCGTTCCGAAGCCGTGCAGGATCGTCTCGCTCGTATCCGCCCGACCGTCCCCGTCCGTGTCCTGCATGAAGAGCAGGTTCGGCTGCGCCGCCACATAGGCCCCACCGTCACCGAGTTCGAAGCCGGTCGGTACGTGCAGCCCGTCCGCGAAGACCTCGCAGGTGTCGGCGCGGCCGTCGCCGTCGACGTCCTCGAGCACGAGCAGCTTGTCGTCCGGTTCCGCGCCGGGCAGGTACTGCGGATAGGTCGGGATGACGAGGACCCAGAGGCGTCCACGCTCGTCGAACGACATGGAGACCGGATTCGCGAGTTCCGGGAAGTCCTGTTCGCTCGCGAAGCAGATCGCCTCGTACCCCTCGGGCAGCCGGAACCCGGCCGCCGTATCCGACGGATCGCGGTACACGATCTCCGGCCCGGCGTAGTTCGTCGCAATGGCCGGCAGGTCGCCGGCATCGTCGTCCACCAGCGGTGGCGGATCCTCGCCTCGCGCGATGGCGTGAACGCGTGCACTGCGACGGCGGACCATGCCGTCGAGCTTCGCCATCTCCGCGGGGAAGTTCACCACCCCGAAGGGATTCCTGCGACCTCCCATGACGTAGTACGAATTGATCGGCCGGTATCGGTGGAAGAACTGCCGGTTCTTCTCGACCACGGCGAGCCGCAGCGGATCGAGGNCCTCCCAGTCGACGGTCGGCTGACTCCCGAAGAGCGACTGCATCATCGTTTCGGCCGCGATTCGATTGCCTTCGTCGTTGAGGTGGATGCCGTTGATCGTGATCGGCGCTGCGGTGCGATCCGCCATCCGACGCAGCGTCGGAGAGTGCAGATCGACGAACCTGGCGCCCTGCTCATGCGCCACCGCCCGGATCGCCTCCGTGTAGTCGGCAAGATCGCGGTTGTGCTGCTCGCCGTCGGGCAGATCCCCGCCCAGATCCTCGTGGGCGATCGGCGAGACCAGAACAATCTCCGGTTCGGATCCGCCCGGAGCCAGATCCCGGATCGACGTGATGAACTCGCGGAGGGATTCCTGGAACGCCTCGATTCCCGCCGGCCCATCGAACGACTCGTTCATTCCGAAGCAGGCGACGACGATGTCGGCCTCCTGTTCGAGCAGGTGCTGCTCCATCGTTCCGAAATCGAGGGGCCGTGGCTGGAGCAACGGGGTGTCGCCCGGCCAGGCCAGACTCCGCACCTGAAGCGAGAGATCGGGATGGGCCCGGTGAAGCAATGCTTCGAAGCAACCTGAACGGTCCATGCGTTCGGCGAAGGTGTTGCCGACGAAGACCAATCGATCCTCCGCTTCAAGCACCAGCGGACCGGTCGGCACGGACCGTGGCGGACCATGGTGTCCGTGGGAGGCGACGTCCGGAGGAGCGACCTCGTCCGCACATCCCCCCATCAGCAGCAGCAGCGAGGTGAAGAATCCGAGGGTCCTTTGCATCCGGCCATGGTACCAACCGCCTTTTCGGTGCCTTCAGAGGCTTTTCTNCCAGCGATATGCCGTGTTTTCGGGGCAACGTCCTCTTTCTGATCCATTTCCGGATTTCTGGTGTGAGATCCGTCGTCCTCGAGCAGAAGCAGGGTGACGCAAGGTGCACGCCCCCGAAGGGGCTGCAGGAGCACCGAACCCTTCTATGAGAGAACCCATGAAAAACTTCAAATCAACCATCGTTTCGATCGCCGGCCTGGCTGCTCTGCTGACGGGCGGTTCCGCATTNGCGACCAGNAACACCATTGCCACGGGGGCCTGCTGCTTCGAGGATCTCGACAGCGGACAACTCGTCTGTCAGGTCCTGACCGAACACGTGTGTACGGACTATGCAGGCTACTACTACGGCGATCACACCGACTGTACGGATCCGTTCGTCGAGTGCGATCCCCCGGCCGAGGACGGTGCCTGCTGCGTACCGACCGCCGACGGCATTTTCGAATGCTTCCATCTTTCGGCCGATGAATGCGACAGCAAGGACGGCTACTACTACGGAGACGGAACCGTATGCTCCGATCCGTTCGTCGAATGCGATGAGCCGGCCGCCGACGGTGCATGCTGCATTCAGAACGCCGACGGATTGATCTACTGCATTCTGGTCTCGGCCGACGACTGCCAGGGACAGAACGGATACTTCTACGGAAACGGCACCACCTGCCAGGACCCCTTCGTGGAATGCGAACCGCTTTCGCTCGATGGCGCATGCTGCCACACGGACGCGGACACCGGAATGCTGAGCTGCAACGAAATGATCGAGGACTGGTGCCTCGCCATGGGAGGAACCTGGTACGGATCGGGCACGCTGTGCACCGATCCCGTCGTCGACTGCGANCCGACGATCGACACCGGAGCCTGCTGCTACGAGGAGGACGGTGTGCTCCAGTGCGTGGACATCATCGAGGAGTTCTGCATCGATCTCGACGGCACCTGGTACGGCCCGGGCACCAACTGCAACGCCGCGTGGATCGAGTGCGAGCCCGCTCCGATCACGGAATGCGAACTGCACGCTCCCTCGAACTGCGCCGGACGTCCCCAGTACTCCGATCCCGAGTTCGCGTCGCTCTTCGGCAACGGACGCGTCGCGATCCAGACCACGTCGCCGTCCATCCTCGGTGGGCAGGTGGTCAAGGTGTTCGACCTGAGCACCATCAACACCGCCCCCAACGATTCGTGGTTCGCGATGAACCGCTACAGCGATCCGGACTGGACCCCTCAGAATCTGGGCAGCGTCTTCGGTCTCGCCGTGGACGGTGACGGCAACATCTACGTCACGGCCACCCGCAGTTGGAACAGCGACATCCCCGCCTCCGGCGGCTGGGGTGCGGTCTACCGACTGGATCACATCACCGGCGACATCACCCTGTTCGCATCGCTTCCCAACCAGGGCGCATCACTGGGCAACATCGCCTACGACTGTGATCACGACCAGTTCTTCGTATCCAACATCGAGGACGGTCGGGTCTACCGGCTCGACAACGGCGGCAACATCCTCGACACGTTCGACCACGGAACGGCATGGAACGGATCCGCCGGACCCGCCGCCCTCGGCGATCGCGTCTGGGCCGTCGAGGTCCACGGTGGTCGTCTGTACTACTCCGTCTGGAACGAGGACCGCCAGAACAAGTCCGGTTCGGAGCAGAACGAGATCTGGTCCGTCGAACTCGACGTGATGGGACAACCCGTCGGAGCCGAACGGCTCGAGGTCCAGATCCCCGGCTACGTCAACGGTGATCAGGTCGAGTACAGCTCCCCCGTCTCGGACATGCGGTTCACGCTCGAGGGAACGATGCTCGTCGCCGAGCGTTCCATGAACGGCTGGAACTACATCGGTGCCCACGATGCACGTGCACTCGAGTTCGAATGCATCGACGGCGTCTGGACCACCGATGTCACCCGGTTCCAGGTCGGCTTCAACCCCGGTCGGAATGCGGCCGGCGGCATCGATGCCACCCGGGAGATGGTGTTCGCCTCCGGTGATGCCCTGCACCTCGGAAGCAACGACAACATCTACGGATTCCAGGCCCTTCCGATGCCCGGTGCTGACGTCACCACGAGCAAGCTTGTCGACTACCAGGACAACCTGTCCGCCCAGGACAAGACGCTCATCGGCGATCTCGCCGTCACCGGTGTCGATCTCTGCGTCCCCGTCGGTGAAAGCTACGTCGACTGCATCATGACCGCCGACGGAGCCGCCCACGAGCTCGGCTTCTACATGAGCCACACCGGCTCGCAGCCGATCACCGGACTGCAGATCACGGCTCCGTCCGGGCTCACCGTGTCGCAGGATACGTTCGTCGGGCCGTTCGCTCCGTTCTCCAGCTACATCCTCAACACCGAGGTGTTCGGAGCAACCAGCGGCGGAACCCACTGCTTCGAGGTAACCGTGTCCTATCACCACGGTCAGTCCTGCACCTCGCTCCTCTGCATCGAGTTCCCGGTGTGCAGCGAACCCTGCCCCGGCGATGTCAACGGCGACATGCTGATCGACATCAACGATCTGCTCTCGGTGCTCACGGTCTGGGGCCAGTCGTGCACCGGATGCCCCGCCGACACCAATGGAGATGGTGTGGTGAACATCGCGGATCTTCTGTCCATCATCGCCAACTGGGGAACCCCCTGCGGATGACATGAAACGGAGTTCATGGGTACGAACGCCCCGGTCGCTTCTGCGGCCGGGGCGTTCTCATTCGTGTTCCGGCCGGATTCGATCGGAGTTGCGTCAGGGACGATCACCGGCGGACATGATGTCGATCGAACGCCAGGCACCCCGCTCGAATCGCCACACCATTCCGATGCCGACCACGATGATGTAGGCGACGGCACCGATCCACGGCCCGACGGCGCCCCATTCCGGAACCAGAACGGCCAGACCGTAGCCCAACCCGATGATGAGCACCCAGCTGCTGATGGCGATGAAGACACCCGGCCAGATCACGTCGCCCGCGCCCCGCAGCGCTCCGCTGTAGGTGATTCCCAGTGCATCCATCGCCTGGCAGACGGCCATCACCACCATCAACTGCACGCCGATCCGGAGAATCGAAGCCGACTCCTCCGGACCCACATCGCCGGCGATGAACAGTTCGACCATCGGCTCACGGAACACCACGAACAGGACGGCGCAGGCGGACATGATGAACACCGACAGCCCCACACTCCATCGTGCTCGGGTGACCGCCAGGTCCGGTGTGCCCGCTCCGATCGAGTTGCCCACCAGCGTGTTGGCTGCGAAGGAAATGGCGACCGCGGGCATGAAGCTCAGGTGCATGTAGCCCAGTACGATCCAGCCCGCCGCCATGGACTCGGTGCCGAACAGGCCGACCAGAGCCGTCATGAAGATGGACCAGCACACGATCTCGTTGCCGGACACCAGCGAACCGGGCCAGCCGAGGCGGATCAGTTCCTTGATCGTGCCCCAGTGCGGCCACCAGCTCGTCCGGGATCCGAAGGCTCGGTGGCACCGTGGTCCGAGGAAGACCAGGAAGGGTATGAGCATCTCCACGAAGACGCCCGCGGCGGTGCCGATCGCCGCTCCGTGCACCCCCAGGGCCGGGATGCCGGGAACGCCGGACAGTCCCACGGCGGGCAGCCCCTCCTCTCCGAAGATGAGGAGGTAGTTGAGCACGACGTTGACCAGATTTCCGATGATCACGGAGAACGTGACCACCTTCGGACGCATGATTCCGAAGAAGAACTGGTGAACGCTGCGTGCGCCGATGGTGAAGAGGCCTCCGAGCAGCAGGATCTGGCCGTACTCGCTCTCCAACTCGATCAACCGATCCATGTTCTCGATGCGGTGACCGGCGTGCACCACATGCTCGAAGAACCACGGAAGAACGACCGCCCACGGAATCAGGACGAGCACCCAGACCACGAGACTGATGTACAGACCGCCCCAGAGATACCGGGCGACGCGCTCCGGTCGCCTGGCACCCATGTGCTGGCTGACGTAGGTGTTCACCACCACCAGGGCGCCCATGGCGAATGCCAGCGGCGCAAAGGCCCAGATCCCCCCGTTCCCCTGCGCCGTCAACTCGAGCGGACCGATCTGGCCCACCATCAGCTTGTCGACGAACTGCATCACCGTGTAGCTGACCATCGTGATGATGGTCGGCCACGCAAGCGACCAGACCTCCGCCAACGGATGCCGTGGTGAATCCAGCGATTCGATTTCCGGATCCGTCATGGTGGATTCAGTCATTTCTGCGAACCGTCATGACGCCGTTCATCATCCGCCAGTGCCCGGGGTAGGTGCAGACGAAGGGATATCGGCCCGGACGATCCGGGGCCACGAAGCGCAGTTCCCCCCGTTCACCGGGCTGGACCATCGACATCACATGCAGCACCTTGGGCGATTCGGGAACCCAATGTCTCGACTTCGATTCCGCGTCGTTCTCCATCTCGTCGACGGCCCGACCGATGGATCGAAGCGCACCGGGCTTCAGAATCAGAAGGTTGTGCGGCTGGGCATCGGGATTCTCGAGGACGATTCGAACCGGTTCACCGGCAAGCACTTCGAACCGGTCCACGTCGTAGACCATCTTCACCGGAACGGCCTCCATGGCGATGGTGCGAATGCCGGGCACCGGTCCCACGGTCCCGGGGAGATCGTCGAGCGCCGCCAGGGCGGCGAGTCGGATGGATTCGGAGCGGGAGGCATCGGCCAGGGGAAGCATGATGTCCCGCGCCGACTCGGCCCGATCGGATTCGGACGCCAGCCGGGCCAGCGCGCTGCGAAGGGATTCCGTGTCGACCGCATCGGCCCGCCGGACCGTCTCGACCGCCTCGTCCCAGGTCGGACCGGAGGCCTCCGGGGACGGGGTCTCCCGGGCCATCGCGATCGCATCCACCGCGGGCATCCGTTCGGGGTGCTCAAGCCACTCCAGCTCGATCGAACGGTCGGAGCGGACTTCGGTTCCACCGTCGGTTCTTCGAATGACCATCGGCGGGTCGAGTTCGTCGTACCCGAGCTGCCAGGCGAGTTCGCGCTCGACGTACCGCCAGGCCGCATCGGAGAGATGGAGCCCATCGTGCGTCAAGGGGACATCCTCCCCGCGCGCGGCGACGCGCAGCGGACCGTGGAGATCGATCGAGCGGCAGCCCGATCGCCCCGCTTCGGCATGGATTGCATCGGCGTACCCCGCAACGGACAACGCATGCGACCCGGACCGCAGTGCGTCGGACGGTTCCGGTGGCACGGGCGTGATCACGATGATCTGGGAGCCGGACCACGCCTCGACGAACGATGCGAGACCTTGGCGGAACCGCGGCAGATGCGAATCACCCCGGATCGCGTCCACCATCCCTACGCATGCGACGACCACATCGGGAGCCGGGTCGCCGAACTGAACCGGTGTGGGCAGACGCACCGCTTCCATACCCGATTCGGCGCGATGCTGGAAATCGACTTCACTTCCGAAGATGGATTCCAGGACCCCACGGGTCCCCAACTCGACCGCGAACTCGTCGCCCAGCACGAGTACCCGGTCGCCGGGTTCGATGACCGGTGCTCCGATGACCCGGGAGAACATGCACAGCATGCACAGGAATGCCGTCAGTACGAATCGCATCGCACGAAGGATACCCGAGTGGATATGGAATCAGCGACGGGTGGCGAGATACTCGACGATGTCCCGGACGTCCCGCGGATCAAGCAGGTGGATCATCTCGGGCATCGCACTGGCGTCCCCGTATCCGGCGGCGACCACCGAACCGGGGTCGATCACCGATTCCAGCAGGGCCGCCCGGTCGAGCCGGTCCGCCACCTCTCCCAGATCCGGACCCGAGGTACCACCGCGTCCTTCGACGATGTGACATCGGACACAGGCGGCACCCGAGTGGTACAGAACGAGTTCGCGACCACGTTCCGCATCGCCCCCGACCCAGGCCGACCGGTAGCGGGCCAGTGGATCATCACCGAAGGCGAGCGACCGCATCATGTCGGGCGTCTCCCCTTCCTGTCCGTCGAAGGCATCGATCACGTCCACATGCAGGGCCGTGGGAAGTTCACCGGTCCGGGTCTGACCGAACAGATCCTTCAACATGGTTCGTGCTCGTGGGGAGTCGATGGTCCCGAGCACGCCGATCGCATGTTGCCGGAGGGAAATCCCGTCCCGCTGGAGATCGTCCGCGATCTCCTCGACCGCCTCCTGCGGTCGATCATCGGCCAGCAGTCGCAACGCGGCACCACGCAGGACGGGCTCGTCGGCATCGAGTGCCGATCGGATCGCCCGGTCCCCCTCGCCGGACGACGAATGCAGTTGGGTCAGGCATGCCACCCGCTCGCGGAGATCGGCTTCGGAATCCTCCAGAATCGACCAGGTGACGCTGTCGTCCAGTGCGACCGACTCCTTCCCCGACAGGGCTCGCGCCGACGTCGCCAGTTCGACATCCTCGGACTGGACCAGTCTGGGCAGGGCCCGTGCGAGTACCGTCTTCCATCCCTCGACATCACGTTCGCCGACCACGGGACGATGCGCGCCGTTCACCCGATCCCGGACCGAAGGCTCCCGCCAGTCGGACAGGACCGCCACGGCCTCGCGTCGCATCCCGATCGGATTCGATTCGAGCAGGGCGACATCGGCGATCGCTGCGGCATCACGAGCGCGCCCGATGCGCTGACCTGCGTACAGCGCACGCCGGAGCAGCGCCGTCCGATCCTCGATCGGTGCATCCCGCATCGACGTACCCGATGCCGGCGACGAGAAGCGTTCCAACTGGTCGGCCAGAGCGGGCATGGCGGCGTCGATCGGAAGGTCGTTGATCGCGCGGGCCGCCTCGGCCGCGATGAAGGGATCGGAATCCTGGAGAAAGCTCGAGACCGCGGGATCCCCGCTGCGTCGCAATGCAAGCAGGACGGCCAATCTGACCGCAGGGAACTCGTCACGGGACAGGGCAAGCAGCGCCTCCGGGTCATCGAGCCAGAACAGGGCCATCACCCCCGCGTGCCGCAGGTGGAGATCACGGTCGTCGTTGGACCACAGCATCTCGGTGATCGCATCGATTCCCTCGCCATGGCCGAGTCGTCCGACCGCCATGACGGCGTGGTAGACGACCCGGGGTTCCGGATCGAAGATCAGTTCCACGAGGTCCGGAGCACACTGCGACCAGCCCGATTCTCCCAGCACCTTCGCCGCCTGCGCGCGGATTTCACGGTCGTCGTCCAGGAGCAGCGACAGCAGCGGGCGCATGGCCGGCTCCGGATCTTCCGTGCCGCGAGCGATCATGCCCAGTCCCCAGATCGCGTGGAGTCGGGCCAGTCGTGGGGAACCGGAACCGGTCATCCGCACGAACGATCCGATCGACTGCGGTCCTCGTGACGCGAGTTCGAACTGGGCCCGCAGTCGCACCCGCTGGTCGTCGTGCTCCAGCAGTTCCGTCAGGCGATCGTCGGTCAGGGAATCGAATCCCCCGGAGAACAGCGTGGTCACCTCGGCGATCCGGGGGTCGTCCACATGTCGTGGATCGTGGATGGTCAGGATGCGACCGTTCTCCGCCTGGTACCAGCCTTCGACCCAGTCGGACACGTACATCCGTCCGTCGTAGCCGAAGTCGACGTCGGTGCAGAGGACGTTGGAGGCGAAGTCGTGCACGTCCACCACCCGGTAACCCGCACCGTCGGGTTCGACCGCGAACGACTTCACCTGACTGTGCTCGGGGGTACCGCTGAAGTTGCACATGAAGAAGTGATCGTCGTACCGGGCGTCGAGACCGAGGCCCGGGTAGTGCACCAGACCCGACGGACCGTTGCCGACGTGGGCCACCGGAGCCAGCACCCAGGCCGGTCGGTGCTCGTGGGCCGTCTTCCAGATCCCCTCCTGCACCCAGGGGCCGCGGACGTTGACACCGTCCAGCGTCTGGTACTCCATGCGCCATCCGGTCTGGCCACCTTCGGCCACATGCACCAGTCTGGCTTCGTCGCCCGCGTCGGAGTTGTTGTCGCCGGTGAACAGCGCACCGTAGTCGTCGAATGCGATCTCCTGGGGGTTCCGCAGTCCGGTGTGGAACACCTCGAGATTCGAACCGTCCGGCTCACAGCGGAAGACCGCTCCGGAAGTCGGGTCGCTGATCCGCACCCCCTCACGGTTCACGACGTTGTATCCCCGATCACCGATTGACCAGTACAACCTTCCATCCGGTCCCCAGGTCAGACCGTGCATGTCGTGCCCGCGCAGCGCGATCCGGACTCCGAACCCGCTCAACAGGGCCTCCCGCTCGTCGGCCACTCCGTCATCGTCCCGATCGCGCAGACGCCAGAGGTGCGGAATGTTGGTGTAGTAGACGTCCCCCCGGTGCACGAGCACGCCCGATCCGGTGCCGTCGAGCGGATCGTTGTAGCCGCCGGAGAACACCGTCTGCAGATCGGCCCGACCATCTCCGTCCGTGTCGACCAGACGACGAATCCGATCCTCGTACGCGGTGTAGTGGTTCATGCCGTCGGAACGGCGATGGGCCCACTTCTCGTACATCGCCAGTCGATCCTCGACCGTCTGCAGGGAGATGTCGTCGAGGTTCCAGTATGGCTGCGTGCGGGTGTCCTCGACCCCCCGCTCCTGCCGGGCGGTCTCCGCGACGTAGACCCGTCCCTGCTCGTCGATGCAGAAGGCCACCGGATCCACCAGCATGGGATCCGACGCCCAGGTCTCCACGACGATCCCGTCGGCCACCTGGACACCGCTCGTGGTCGAACCGTCGAGCAGCGCAGTCATGATGAGCAACGTGCCTAGATTCATCTCCCGGAATGGTAGCGTGCGGCCCCGATACCATGAAAGCGTGATGATGGATGCAGCAAATCGATCGCACCCGGGACTCGATCGTTCGATCGGCGTACCGGGGGCCGTGATGCTGGGCCTCGGATCGATCCTGGGAACGGGCGTGTTCGTGAGCCTCGGCATGGCCACCGCACTCGCCGGACCGTGGGTTCTCGTTGCCGTCGGGGCAGCTCTGATGATTGCGATGTTCAACGGGCTCAGCAGCGCGCAGCTCGCCGCTGCGCACCCCGTCAGCGGTGGAACGTATGAATACGCTTCGCGTCTGATCACTCCGGGAATCGGCTTCACGGCGGGATGGCTGTTCCTCTCCGCGAAATCCGCATCCGCGGCCAGTGCGGCACTTGGCGTGGCGGTGTATCTGATGGGCACGGACGGCGCGGTCGATCGAAGCGTCGTGGTCGTGACCGCCCTGGTCATCGTCGCACTGACGACAGTGCTCGTGCTGTCCGGACTTCGACGATCCAATCTCGTGAACACCATCATCGTCGGCTTCGTCCTCGTCGGACTCATCGTGTTCCTGTTCACCGCATTTCGTTCCGTGCCGGACATGGATCGGATCACACGTGCCTCCCCGCGACCGGGTGGAATTCCCGAAGCCGTCGCCATCGTCTTCGTCGCCTTCACCGGCTACGGACGGGTCGCCACCCTCGGCGAGGAGATCAGGAATCCACGCAGATCGATCCCCCGGGCCGTGATCGCGACACTGCTTGTCGCAGGAACGCTGTACCTCTTGGTGGGTGCTGCACTGGCCTTTGCAGCCCCGGCCTCGCAACTGGTCTCCGCCAATGCGGCCACCAGTCCGCTCGAGGCCGTCGCATCGCATCACGGTGGGTCGTTCTCCGGAACAATCGTTGCCGCCTGCGCCGTCACGGCGATGATTGGTGTTCTCATCAACCTGCTGTTGGGATTGTCGAGGGTCATGCTTGCCATGGGCCGACGGGGCGACATGCCGGGGGCGATGGCGAGGGTCGGGCAATCGAGCCGGACGCCGATCTGGTCGGTGCTCTGCGTCGGATGCACAACGGCCGGACTCGTCTTGATCGGCGATCTGACCTTCACCTGGACCCTGAGTGCGCTGATGGTGCTCGGCTACTACGCGATCACGAATCTCGCCGCCCTTCGACTTCGTGACGAGGAACGTCGATTCCCGAAATGGACGGCATGGAGCGGATGCGTCCTCTGCCTCGCTGCGGCCTGCAGCCTGCCCGCATCGATCTGGTTGACGGGATCGATCGTGCTCGCCGCCGGCTACGGTTGGCGATTCGGAATTCGCTCTCTGCAGCGAAGGACGAGCGTCGTCCGCGACGCGAAATGAGACCAGGGTTCACTCATCACCTCTGGAGATCATCGACCGGTTAAAAACAGGATAAAAAGGCGATGTATCCTTACAAATTGGCTTTTTTGAATGACTTAACAGGGGTTCACGGTGATCATTATTTCTGATCGTCTCCGATTGAAACCCCACTGAGAGCCAAAAAAAAGGGTTTTCCTGAAACGGTCTGATCAGGAATCTGGCGGATCGGAAGGCATTTCTCCGATGTCTGCATCTCGGGAGACGTAACTTTCATGCTCGCGTGAGCATGGGATTCACTCCAGCCCGCTGCGCTGCGGGTCAGACATGGATGTTCAAAAGGAGCAGTGTATGAAGGGCCTGACAACTGTGAAGTCATGGGCACGTGAGTTTATTGATCTTCTGCTGGTCTTCATCGTTCTCGGTGTGCTGGTACAGATCATCTTCGGATCTGGCGAAACGACCATTCCCTACTTTGGTGAAGTCGTGGCAAACCTGATCGATCTCGTAACGCAGCTCGGCCAGGCTGGCGTCGTCGGCTTGATCGCCCTTCTGGTGATCGTCGGCCTCTACAGCGGCGGCCGCGCTACCTCCTGATAGGTAGTTGCGAAACCGAAACATGACGCCTGCCCGCCCTCTGGCGTGCAGGCGTCTTTTTACGTTTAGCTCAATGGGGCGTCGATGCCCGGGCCGGTGAACAGCAAGCGTGCAGACACCTGCTCCGGCGACAGATCCAGCATCACCTGCACCGCGCGTCGGTAGTCGTCCAGTTGCGATCGGTAGCGATCCTGCACTTCGGAGAGGGTCTCCAGGGACGCTGCGTCCGACTTGAAATCGATCAGGTCCGCCCAGATCGCCACACCGTCCCGACGTCCGATGACCAGACGATCGATTCGACCGTTGAACTCACCAACCTCGGTCTTCACGATGAACGGCAGTTCATTGCAGACCTCGAGATGATCGTGCGGTCGATCACCGTATGCGGACCTTGACATTCGCTGCACGACCGCCGGCTGCGCGAGGGCGGATGAGAATGCCTCCCTGCCGCTCCGACGCGCCTTCTCGCAGAGCGGACGCCCGATCTGCATCGAGATCCGCCGATCGACGGTCTCCATGGATTCCGTGGATGGACGACCATCCTCCATCCATTCGATCAGGGCCATGTATTCATGCAGCATGGTGCCGCGAAGCATCGCGAACTCGGAGTCGTTCCGGTCCACCAGCGAATCGATCGTGATCTCATCACGCTCGTGACCGGACGGGGTGACGGTGATCGTGCGTCGGGATGAAAATCCGGGATCGGATTGCGGCCGGCGTGGTGAAGCGGGCCGGGGAACCGGATCCAACGCGACATTCCGATACCACTCGGGATCCCCGCGGAACCAGACCCGTTGATCCTGCAGCTCGAGATGGGCCTGCATGGCCTCGTCGAGACCGGGAAGACCGCAACGCACCAGGCCCTCCTGGGTCAGCATGTTCCTCGGTTCACCGTCCTTCTTCGCGACATGCGGTTTCAGGACGAGGTGCAACGCGTGCCGCGCCCTGGTCATCGCGACGTAGAGCACCGACAGCGCGTCCTGCATCTGCTCCCGGAAGAGGGTTCCGTAGCATTCGTCGACGATGGTCGGCCACGCGATCCGCTGGTCCTTCGGCATCGCGGGAACGATGCGCTGCGGGAGATCGATCGATGACTCGCTCCACGCGAAGAATCCGGACGGTTGCCTGATCAGTTCACGTCCCAGTTCGGGAAGCACGACCTCGTCGAATTCCAGCCCCTTGGACTTGTGGATGGTCATCACCTGAACGGGGGCCGCGGTGACGGAACTTCGCCTGGATCCCTCCACGAATCGCACGAACTGCGCCGGCCGACCGGCCCCCTGCGCGTCCCAGAGCTCACCAAGTTCGATCAGATGACCGAGTCGGAGGTGATCCGTCTCACTGCACGTGGGACGAAGTCGTTCCGCGATCCGTTCCATGCACGTCCCGTAGCCGTCGATCGAGAGACGTTCGCGCATCGCGAGAGAGACCGCCTGCGCAATGCGTCTCCAATCGGAACGGTCGGAGGCAGCCAGTGGTTCCCGATCGAACCAGGGCCACAGCGGCGTGGTCGAGACATGGAACAGGGAGCGGAGATCCCCGGGATGGTCGGCAAGGTGCAGCAGTGACAGCACGGCACCCACGACGGTGGAGTCCGTCAGGGTGCTCGAGCCCTCCTCGCTCGCCTCCACCCCGCGTTGACGGAGCATGGTGACGATTCTCGAGGCTGCATCGTTTCGACTGGTGAGGACTCCGATGGACCGTCCGGGATCCTCCCGCTGACGGCGGACGACGAGATCGACTGCGAGATCGACGGCATGCTGCTGCTTCGGAGCGACGTCCTCGGGCAGTTCCGGAACCAGAACCTCCACGAATCCAGGTAGATCCCGGGCCGCCAGATGATTCTCGTACCGAGCCGCCCACTCGACCGCTCCGTCCCGGGCTTCCGACGGCATGGACTCGAATCCGAAGACGCCGTTGGCGTCCAGGTTGGCGAAGATCGAGTCGACCGCATCGAGCACGATCTGCGACGAACGCCAACTGCGGGTCAGCGGGGCTGCCGCTTCCAGCTGGTCCGCGTGCCGTCCCTCGAGCAGATCGACCAGCGCGGATGTTCCGCCACGCCAGGCGTAGATCGACTGCTTGGGGTCGGCGAGCACGAGGAAGCCGCGATCCTCCTCGCTCCCGATGCCACCGAAGATCTCCTCGATGATCGGGTCAAGCACGTCGAACTGGGAACGGGACGTATCCTGGAACTCGTCGAGGGCGATGTCGCGCACGATTCCGTCGAGCCGGAACCACAGCGACCCCAGTGCGCCGTGCTGCACCAGACCCGCTTCGGCCAGGCGTTGGGCGATGTCCGCGAACGTGAACACGCCGCGCCGGTTCTGGATGATTCGATACTGCTTCTCGAGCAGCTCGAGCAGACCGAGCGACGAGACCAGCTGGCGATGCCGCACACGGATGCATTCGGTCCGGGCGTGATCGACCAGCGGACGCAGCAGCTCCAGCAGCTCCTCGGGGACTTCGACGCGATCGAATCGTCCGTCGGTGAGCCATCCGCCGCGCACGAGACTGTCGGACAGGAACCCCTCCCAGTCGCCCGCCCGGACCGCGGTGATGAGTCGGTTCCATGCGGTCCGGTAGCGAGATCGCTCCTGTCCCTTCTGCGTCAGGGGCATGTCCGTGTCGGTCATCGACCGGGCGATCGAGTCCACCGTCTGCTCGTCGAGAGTCCGTCCACCGTCGAGACTGTCGCCGTGCTGATCCGGCTCGAGCCAGAACCACGGCTCCGCTGCATTCGGTCGGAGTCGCGTGAGTCGATACAGGTGGACCGCACCCGAACGTCCCCAGACCTGATTGCGGATCACATCGATGACGGATCGCTGCTCCCGCCCCTGCTGCACCATCTGGAGCAGTTCACCGACGAACGTGGCATCGGGTGAATCCAGCAGCGCCGTGAGGGTCTCCATCCGGAGGGACTCCTCCTCGTATTCGTTGGCGATGGTCCAATGCTCCGGAAGACCAAGTTCCACCGAGAAGCAATGGGCGATCCGGTGGAAGAAACCGTCGAGGGTGCCGATCTGCATCCGGTGGATCCGCCGTACGAGCGATGTCAGCACATCCGAAAGCTCCGACGGCATCGGCGCCGGATCCAATCCCATCGAAGGGGCGTACTGGCTGCAGACCGTGGAATCGACGGCTCCCTTGGCCAGGTGCTCAAGGACCCGATCCAGAATCTCCCCCGCGGCTTTGCGGGTGAACGTCGATGCAAGAATTCGATCGCACCCCGGATCCCCCTCGACGCGGAGACGGGAGACCATCCAGCCGATCAGGCGGTTGGCAAGGGTGTAGGTCTTTCCCGAACCCGCGGAGGCGATGACGACGCTGCGTGACGCGCTCATTCGGAATCCTCCAGTTCGACCGCCGTCGAGCCGCAGATGCGACTCCAGTCGTCATGGAAGAGCGGAGGGTCCTGGGCGGGTTCGAACTCGCCCGCCCGCACCGCGACGATGATCTCGACGGCCCGTGCGTCCGCGGTGACGTACTCGTCGTCTCCCCATGGCGCCAGGACGAAGACGCCACCGTCGGTGCGGGCCGGGAGCCCCACGTAGCCGAGCGAGGCATCGGTGAGGTCGAAGCCTGCGGCTCGGATCAGATGTCGGTACAGCGGCAGCTGCAGATCGATCCAGTCCCCGTGACGGCGATGAAGCTCGGTCGGCTTCTTGGTCTTGTTGCCGGTCTTGTAGTCGAGAATTCGGATTCGTCCGTCCTCGTGCTGGTCGATCCGATCGATTCGACCGCGAAGCAGCATGGATTCTCGGGTGGGAAACGGCACCGGAGGATGATCACACGGAATCCGGGACGATCCCGGTCCGAAACTCAACTCCACCTCGACGATCCGCCAACCCCCGCGGGCTTCGGCCGCCTGCTGTGCGGCGAAGTGCCGGAGTCTCCATCGCAACTGATCCAGTTGGAGCCGAACCGCGGGAAGCAGGGATGGTCCGAACCGTCTCCGAATCTCCCCATCCAGCAGGTCGTCCAGTCGTTCACGGATCCGTTCGGCATCGCAGGTCGCCTCGCCCGCATCGATTTCGGAACGTCCGAACGCCTCGAGCACGTCGTGGGCCAGCGAACCGAACGAGAGTGCGGTGAGTTCGTCCGGCTCGTCGTCCCGACAATCCAGACGAAGCACGTGCTTGAGCATGAACCGGTACGGACACGTGAGGTAGTCGCGAAAGGCGGTGACGCTCATCGAGTCCAGTACGGGAAGCGCACCGGGACGCGGACAGCGAACGACACCGGATTCGACGGCATCGGCGGGCGGCTCGACCCGGAATCGTCTCGATGCACCCGTGAACTCGAGGATGTTCGAGGCGATTCGTTCGGTTGCCCCGGTCAGGAGGAGTCGACTGGGCACCTGGTTCTCTCCATCGGGGCCCCGCCGTCCGGAGACGAGGTGCACCACCCGTCCGCTCCGAAGCGTCGCATCCAGCAGATACGCATCCCGGGCCAGGCGCCGTTCGTTGTCGACGAGTCCGATGGCACTTCGCAGTTCGTTGGGAAGAAACGGATCGGCATTCACCGACATCGGAAGCATCGACTCGTTGCAGCCAGCGATCAGCAGCGTGTCCGCATCGTCCAGATGGCAATCGAGCCAGCCCAGCAGATCAACCGCCGCCTCCGTGGTCGATGTTCCGACGGACTGTGCTGCGAGTTCACCGCGCATCAGACGGAGCAGGGACGCGGCACTGCACCCGTCGAGCAGCGGTCGCAGATGCAGCAGTTCATCCAGGATCGAACCCACCGCTTCGAGCACGGCACGGTCGTCGGACTGGAGCAGATCCATCGACGGATTCAGGAGCTCGAGCAGCATCGCCTCGATCTGATCCACCATCGATTCCGGTCCCGCGGTCGATGCGCGAAGTTCGTCCAGACGGACGATCGTGGGTCGAAGCATCCGGGCCAGCGAAGCGTGTCGATCGGGAAGACCGGTCCCGATGTGCATCGGCAGGCAGTCCTCGCGATAGCGGTCGAATCGCTCCAGCAACTCCGTGTCCGAATCGTCCGCAGCGCGAATCCAACGTTCGACGATCGGTTCGCGTACCAGCGCGGCGAAATCGGACGCCTCCTTCTGCTCGAGAAAGCGTTCCAGCAGCCCCAGGATGCGTCCGATCCGCGACTGGTCCATTCGGACGCCGAGCGGTTCGTGCACCGGTACGCCCCACTCCGGAAGGACACGACGACAGATGGGGAGCAGCGATTCGTCGGGCAGTCCGACGGAGACGTCATCCGGATCGAACGGGCCGAGCGAACCGAGCAGGTCCACGATGCAGCCGATCTGATCCTCCGGACCGTCTCCGACGTGCCGGATGCGGTCGTCGATGTCGATGATGCGGTTCGACCAGACCGCCGGAACCACGCATCCGTAGTCGTCGAAGCACGATTCGTTTTCCTGCGGGGCATGGATCATGCCGAAGACCGACGATCCGGTTTCCACGAGCGAATCGATCATGCGGCGCTGCATGGTGTTCAGATCCGCGCTGATGATCCCGATGTGCCGAGGCGCCAGCACCTTCCGGTGTCCGTCCAGGAACGCGCTTGTCCGGGCGTCCCGGCGCTCGAATCCGTGCTCACGAAGCCATTGATCGTGCCAGATCTGCAGAGACGAGAGATCGCGCCAGCGCAGTGCATCGGGATTTCCCTCCATGAACGCATGGTCGGAGATCCCCTGGAAGTCCATGCCGGCACCGGCGACTTCCGCTTCCACCGACACGAGGGTGGCGGCCATCGCCTCCACCGCTTCATCGGGATACGGCCCGTCCTCGGACCGGTTCCTGCCCAGCAGTCGATCCTGCACCGGCTGGTCGGACGACCTGATTGCCGCGATCCAGGCCAATCGCTCCGCCAACGCACTTGCGGTCTCGTATTCGGGAACGAGCACCCGATCCGCGAGTCGACCGATGGTGGTGATGTCCGGGGGGACCAGCTGCAGATGGAGGACGGTGGCACGTTCACGCAGCAGGGTTCGAAGACGACGCCCCGCTCTCGAACCCGGCAGCAGCAGGAGCAGTTCGGCCAGATTCCAACGGCGGCCGTCCGGCGGGAACCGATCCAGCAGATGATCGACGACCGCATGGAGGCAATGCTGCCCGCTGCCAAGAAAGACTCGCTCGATGCCCATAGACGGCATGGATTATACCGCTGGGGTCCCGCGGGCTCACCCCGTCACTTCCCGTCCTTGCCCTTGTCCTTGTCCTTGTCCTTGTCTCCGAGGATGAGATTCCCGAGCCCCTTCAGATCGTTGAGGTTCGGAAGATCGGGGAGTTCCTTGAGCAGGGGGATCTTGTTGAGCAAGGTGTTGATGCCCCCGATGGTGACATTCGACAAGCCATCGATGGGATGGTTGAACACCTGGTGGATCACCACGTGCGTGATGATGGAGACGAATCGGCTGGTCAACTGACTCGAGTCGCCCTTGGTGCCGACGTTCTTCACCGAGAAGTCCGGAATCTTCTCGTCGATCTTGCCGCCGGCCAGGGTGACGATCTTCCCCTTCGCACGCAGACGAACGTTCTTCACCTTCAATTCACGAATCATCAGGTTGGTCTCGTCCGTGGACGACGGAAGACTCTTGACGTATTCGTTAACATGCTTGATGAGGATCTCGAGATTGACCTGGTCGTCGATCTGCTCGAGATCGAATGTCAGCCCGGTCAGCAGCACATTGGGGATGTCGATGTCGTTCGACAGCAGGGTGCCGACTCCGCAGTCGATGTCGGCCCGATCCACCGTCAGGATGTATTCGTATTCGAACCCCGGAGGGTTCTTGATCGTGATGTCGGAGAAGGACGAGTTCGACGTGAGGACCCCGAGACTGACGCCTCCGACGCGGGATTCAACTCCGAGGATGTCCGTGACCTGTCCATCGATCACACTCTTGGCGATGACGTCGGCCAGACGGAGTCCGATGACGAGGAGGATGCCCAGGCCGAGGACGATGATGGTCAGGATGGTGGGGAGTTTGTGGTTCTTCATGGCTTGATTGTCGTGGCGATCCCGACACGCTTCAAGTGCGGCCGTCGCCGAGTACGCGACGGGTCTGATGGACATCGATGAGCGGCAGCAGCAGCAGCAGGAGGATCTGGAAGGCCCCGAATGCGAAACCCACCTGCACAAGGTCGAAATCGCCCACATGACCCGCCAGAGACTGACCGATGGTGGTGCTGAGATTCAGGAGTGCCATGTACGCCGTGAACTGGGTACCCGCCACGATCGGCCACGACACGGTCATGTACATGGAGAAGAGACCGACGGTCGCCAGGGAGAGCAGCAGCCCTTCGGCCAGGATGAACATCGTCATCGCTCCCTTGGAACTCCACGCGAACCATCCGGTGCCGAGCACCTCCGGCGACATCGCACTGAAGGTCAGGTAGCAGATCCCGAGACCGATCGTCCCCGCGGCGACGATTCGCTTGGCACCGAACCGGTCCGCCAGGAAGCCGCCGCCCATGGCACCGGCCAGTCCCATGAAGACCCCCCACCCCCCGCTGATGTCGGTGTAGTCGGTGCGGGCCCAACCCAGATCCTCCTGGTAGAAGACCTGCAGCACGGGGCCCAGCGAGCCGTTGGCGATGAACATGCCCAGCCCGATCAGCCCCGCGATGACCGCCGAGGAGAGACTGAAGGCCCGGGCCAGCCTTCGGAAGAGCACCCCCACCGAATCGGAGAGCGACTCGGACGGCTTCAACTGGGTGCTTCCGGCGGTCCACGGCAGCAGTCGTTCACCCGGACGCTCGCGCAGCAGCAGCGGAAGCAGCATGATGCACGCCAGCATCACGATCTGCCAGACGAAGACTCCGTTCAGACCGCTGGCGGTGAGCACTCTGCTGAGTACGGCCCCGCCGATCAGGGTCCCGAGGAACTTGGAACCGTACATGAGTCCGCTGACCCGTCCCCGTTCCTCCTCGCGGAGCAGATCCACCGCCAGGGCATCGACGGAGACGTCCTGCAACGAGTTGAAGATGTTGTGCACGAAGATCATCCAGCCCAGCAGGGCGAGATGATCCGTGATGGACGGAATCACAGCCATCGCCAGGATGGACAGGATCATGCCCGTCTGCGCGAGCAGGATCCAGGGACGTCGGCGACCCATGGAGGGAATGCCGAACCGGTCGATCACCGGACCCCAGACCCACTTGAAGGTCCACGGAAGCGTGCCCGCGGCGGCCAGCGATCCGATCGCACCGGCATCGAATCCACGTTCGGCCAGATAGGCCGCAAGGGTCACGGTCACGAAGCCGTACGGGATCCCCTGCGCGACGTACAGGACGCACAGCGTGAACAGTCGGACCAGGGGTCGCTCGGAGAGGTTGAATCCGATGGCGGGGCTCCCGCGATTCAGTCGTCGGTGCCGTAGCCCTCGCCGTGCACCTGGTCGGTGGCGACGGATTCGAGTTCCGCCATCCTCTGACAGATCATCTCCTCGGAGATGTCCACACCGTGCGCGGCGAAGTCGGCCTTGAGCTTGTCGAGCACGTCTTCGTCGCCGGGCTCCTGGATGTCGGCCTTAACGAGATCGATCGGATATCGCTCGAACGCGTCGCCTTCGAGACCCATCTTCCCCGCAGCCCATTCACCGAGGAGCTTGTTCCGACGAGCCTCGATCCGGAATCGAACATCCGAATCGTGCTTGAACTTGGCTTCGTTGCCCTCTTCCCGTTCCTGAAATCCACTGCTCATCGCTGATCGGCTCCTGCATGCTCGGACTGCCCCGGTCCGACACGGCCCGGGAACGTGGCCATGGTACCCCGAGAACCGGAGCGAAAACGGCCCTGACAGGTCTTCCATCGCGTTTTTCAAATCAAGTGAGAGATCCACCCTCCGGGGGACGCAGTCCCTTTCAGGAAGGATTCGTATCGCCTTCCCATCTGGACCACACATCAAGAGAACCACACCATGACCAATCGAAACCAACTCACGAGTTGCATCGTCACCGGCCTCCTCCTCTCCGGAGCGTCGACCGCCCTCGCCACCCCCGGGTACGAGGACCTTCCCCTCGGAACGATCTACGCCGTCGGGGACTCGACCTCGTCGGAGGGGCTGCCCATCGAGTTCACCCCCTTCCAGTGGTGGAGCGGCACCTGGACCGTAGCCGGCCAGGCCGAGATCGTCCGCGACGGCTGGGCGTGCACCCCCAATCAGGAACTCGGACTCAACAACATCACCGCCGCGTTCAACTACGGAGCATCGGGAACCGTCCCCTCCTACGTGCGCTTCAACTTCGGTGAGCACGGTGGGAACATCAACGTCTCGATCAACGGGGACTTCCACAACGTCCCCAACTTTCTCGATCTGCACGGCTTGAACATCGGCGGCGCGGACTTCTACGTTCTTTCCGGCGGCTCGGGCCACGACTGCGGAGTCGTCGAGATCCACGGACTCGTGCAGAAGATGGAACTGGGCGGCCAGGAACTCTGGATCGACAACTACACCACCGAAAACGATCCGTGCCGCTACGGATACGAGGATCTCACCCTCGGTGACGTCTACCTCACCGGCGACATGTTCATGACCAGCGGCATCCTGTGCCAGGCCCGTCCCTTCCAGTATTCGACCGGTGCATGGACCAACGGCGCCGTGCGGGTCGTGAACACCGGACTGGCCTGCGCCACCGGAAACGAACTCTGGTGCAACCGTGAGATGGTGCGACACGACTTCGCCGCATCGATCGGCTCCATGACCGATGTCAGCATCCAGTTCGGCGAATACGGCGGAAACATCAACGTGTCCATCAACGGAGATTTCCGCAACGTCGACAACTTCATGGATCTCGACGGAATGGTCGTGGGCGGCGTGCTGGTCACCATCCCCTACGGTGGACTCGGCAACGACTGCGGCAAGATGACGCTCGACGGAACGGTCCACAGTCTCGCCCTGGGCGGCCATGAACTCTGGATCGACTGCCTCGACGGAACTCCCGATCCCAACGGCGGCCAGAACCCGCAGCCGGGCGACACGAACGACGACCGGAAGATCGATGTGATGGACCTTCTGAACGTGATCCAGAGCTGGGGTACCTGTCAGGGACCGTGCGAAGCGGATCTTGATGAAGACGGATCCGTCAACGTGCATGACCTGCTCATGGTTCTCGAATACTGGAAGTAAGCGGCACCGGTCCAGAACCGCATCCATCAATCGAGCACGACGGCCCGGCTCCAGCCGGGTCGTCGTGGTGTTGGAGCGAGATTGCCTCGTCGATCGCCTCCGCAAGTTCGTTCGGCGCATCCGTTCCGATGCGGAAGTATCCACCCTCGTGGTATTCGAGTTCGACCGAATCGAAGCCGGACACGTTCCACAGCCAGCACCGACCGGGTATCAGTCGAACCCCCCATCCGATGTACCAGGGGGTCCGGGCGGTGACGCAGCGTCGGACACGTCCGATGGGAATCGTGCGATGGATCACGCCGATGCCCATGCGGATCCGAATCGAAGACTCCGTGACCTCGGTCGAGAGGGAGTGGAAGAGCATCATGCAGATCACCAGAACCCCGAGGCAGATGTAGATGTACGGATTGGAGACGACCGACAGCACCAACAGCACGATCCCGATGATCCCGATGGTGATCCGGACGAACGTTCCGGGTTGGGTGTTGCGGTAGATGATTCGTTCGGAATCGGGATTCTTCACGACTGCTCCTCCCAGATCGCGACCATGGATCGTCCCGACGCATCGGCCGATCCCCGATACATCCCCTGCGACGTGTAGGTCAGGACCGGTGGTCCCTGGGATCCCACCGCGATGACACCACCGACCTCCGCCGGCATCTCGGCAAGAACGTCGTCGATCGAGGCGTGGAGCGTCCCCGTGGTGCCGATTCCCGTCGAGATGCGAAGGGCCGCAGCGTGCCGGACGAACTCCTCCCCGTGCCCGGTGCACGAGACGGCGCAACGATCATCGGCCCAGTTTCCCGCCCCGTGGATCGGCGTGTCGCCGACCCGACCGGACATCTTTCCGTTCATTCCCCCGGTGGAGGTCGCGGCGGCCAGACCTCCCGCACCGTCCCTCGCAACGACGCCGATGGTGGATCCCTCCTGCAGGACGGGATCGAAGCCGCCCACGCGATCGAACTCCTCCCGGCGGTGCGGGGTGTCGAACCATTCGTTGTGGACACGCTCGACCTGCATGTCATCCGCGAAGCGCTCCGCCCCCTCGCCGGCCACCATCACGTGCGGAGTCCGCTCCATGACCAGTCGGGCCAGCGACACCGGATTCCGGACGGTCACGAGATTGGTCACCGATCCGCAGCGGCCCGTGCATCCGTCCATGATCGACGCCTCGAGCTCGTGCCGACCGTCGCGGGTGAAGACCGCGCCCCGTCCCGCATTGAACATCGGCTCGTCCTCGAGCAGCCTGGCCACCGCCTCGACCACGTCCAGCGCGGGCACTCCCTCGGCGAGCAGACGCACACCACGATCCAGAACTCTGCGGAGCCCTGCGATGCAGGCCTCCTTGCGCTCCTCGGGAAGATCACGGGGGATCGCACCGGCCCCGCCGTGGATGGCGATGGCCCAGTCACCGGCGTCGGGCGGAGCGTACGTACTCATCGCGACCACGATAACAGGGCACCGGACCGTTGACAGAGGTACTATCGTGGATGCTGCCCGCTTCGAACGGAAAGCGGACACGTACGAATCAGAAAGGTCTGTCCATGCCACGCACCCGAACCACCGCGACCCTGACGGTGACCTTCAGCACGCTGCTCTCCTGCCTCGCCACCCCGATCCTCGCCGACGAATCGACCGAACCGGCACCGGCGAACGAACTCCACACCGTGAAGCTCGGCACGCTCGAGAAGACGTGGGACGGGTTGCTGCGACTCGAGACCAACCGCTCCCGGCCGGTCAAGATCGGGGCCGAGCAGTACAGTCGATCCGCCGAGATCGCCGAGGTGCTGGTCCGCTCCGGCACCGTCCGCAAGGGCGACGTCATCCTCCGGCTCGACACCACCGAGATCGACGAGGCGATCCGGGATGCGAAGACCGCATTGGAGGAGAAGCAGGTCCAGATCGAGATCGCCAACCGAACCCGGGCCATGGAGGACGAATCGATGGCCATCTCGATGGAGCGGACGGTCAAGTCCGAGGAGCGGGCCCAGCGGGATCTCGAGCTCTTCGAACGCTTCCGCGCCGACATGATGAAGCAGCGCCAGCAGATGAGTCTGGAATACAGCCAGTTCCGGGTCGACGATGCCGACGAGGAGCTTCGGCAACTCCAGGAGATGTACGGCGACACCACCCTGGCCGACCAGACGAAGGACATCGTGCTCAACCGGGCCAAGCGGAGCCTGAACCAGTCGCAGCGGAGCTTCGCCATGGCGAAGACCGAACACACGCTGTTCGAGAACCACGAATTCCCGGACCGCGTAAGCGACATGAAGGACGGTGCACGATGGAAGGCGACCGACCTCGAACACGCCAGAATGCGCGAGAAGCTGGCCATGATGCGTCGTGAACTCGATCTGGCCGGTGAACGCCGTTCCCTCGAGAAGCTGCAGGATCGGCTCGACGATCTGCAGGAGGATCGGAAGCGGTTCACCGTGACCGCTCCCATCGACGGGGTCCTGACGCGGATCAATCTCGAGGCGGGAGACACCATGGGCATGCAGCAGGGCATCGCCCAGGTCCATGATCTGAACCGGATGGCACTCAAGGGGACGATCGACGCCATCGATCTCAACGTCCTCCGGGAAGGCATGGCCGTCGACGTCGAGGTACCCGTCTTTCCGGGATTCGGTTTCGACGGAACCATCCGGTCCATCGGCCTGATCGGCTCCCCCTCCGGATCCTCGACCTCGTTCCCGATCGAAGTCGAGATGAAGTCCGACGACGATCGGCTTCGACTGGGAATCGCCTGCAACGTCAAGGCGACCCGGACCTTCCCCAACGTCCTGACCGTGCCGACGGATGCGGTGCAGCGCGATGATGATCGCACCTACGTCCTGGTCCGCCGCGGCGAGAACACCATCGAGCAGGACATCGTCATCGGCCTCGGAAACGATGCGGACGTGATCGTCCTGTCCGGACTGAGGAACGGCGACGTGATCGTGATCGATCGCGCGGAGGACGAATAGCACCGTGCGTGGCAGACCACTCCTGATCGGAATCACCCTCCTCGCCGTCCTCGCGGGCTGCCAGGGCCCCCGGCGGACCGCCGTCGAGGCGCGGGATGCGGCCGTCGAATGGATGGTCGAACACCAGAACCCCGACGGATCCTGGGGCACGATCGACGCATCGCGTCCCTACCAGATCTACCTGGACACCCAGTCGAGCCATCAGGCCTTCGGAGGAGCGACCTCCGCGCTGGGAGTGATGAGCCTCGTGGAGCCCAGCCGGACCAATGCCGCGGCGGAGCAGAGCCTGCATCGCGGTGTGCAGCATCTGCTGACGATGCCCGAAGTCGGCAAGGCGAGCGGAAACACCTTCTACGACATCTGGACGCACACCTATCTCGTCTCCGCCCTGTGCCGGGTCGTCGACGATCCCCGATTCTCCGACTCCCGGAAACGGATCGTTGCGGTCATCGAACGGGAGATCGAGATCCTTCGTGACCGGCAGGGTCTCGATGGAGGTTGGGGCTACTACGACTTCGAGTACATCCTCGAGAATCCCAGCGGAGACCAGAGCACCAGCTTCAACACCGCCGCCGTGCTGCTCGCCCTCGAGGAGGCGCGGGCCAGGGGATTCGACGTCGATCAACGGATGGTCGACGACGGGATCAAGGCGGTCGAACGGATGCGTCTGCCCAGTGGCGCGTACGTCTACGGAACCTACGCCCAGTATCGCCCGCAGGCACCCTACAACATGATGAAGGGTTCGCTGGGGCGATCCCAACCGTGCAACCTGTCCCTGCATGAACTCGATCGCGAGATCACGCTCGAGCAGATGCAGGCGGGCGTGGAGGCGCTGCGCCGCGATCATCACTACATCGAGATCGGACGTGGACGCAAGATCCCGCACGAGGCCTACTACTCGACGTCGGGCTACTACTACTTCTTCGGTCACTACTACGCCGGCATGGTGGTCGAGGAACTCGAGGAACCGGCACGCAGTGAACTCGCCACCTGGCTGCAGGACGTCATGATCGACGTCCAGGATCCGGCGGGCAGCTGGTTCGACTATCCGCTGTACGGCTACGGCCATCCGTACGGCACCGCGTACGGCCTGCTGGTCCTGCAATCGACGCACCGGGCGCTGGGAACCGAAAGCGAGTCCGTGGAGCACTGAAGCGGATCAGAGGCCCGAGAGCCGCCCGGTCGAATCGCCGAAGCGGTCCACCGGTACATCCATCCGGTCCAGTAGCGACGTGTAGAGATTGCACAACGGCGTACCGGACTCGAACGACACGTGTCGCCCGGGATCGAGGGTGCCCCCGCCTCCCCCTGCGAGCAGGATGGGAAGATCGTCGTGGTTGTGGCGGTTGCCGTCCCCGATCGCACTTCCGTACACCACCATGCAGTTGTCGAGCAGCGTGCCGTCCCCTTCGGGCTCGCTGGCGAGCCGATCCACGAATCGTGCGAATCGACCCACGTTGAACCGGTCGATGCGACGGATCTTCTCGATCATCGATTCGTCGCCCTTGTGATGCGACAGCTGGTGATGCCCTTCGGCCACGTCGAGGAAGGGGAATGAACGGTTCGATCCCTCGTTGGCCCACATGAAGCTCGCCACCCGGGTCTGATCGAGCTTGAAGGCGAGAATCATCAGTTCCGACATGACGTCAAGGTGTTCGCGGTAGTCTCCCGGGATGCCCTCGGGTCGCTCGAAGGTCGTCAGCTGGGCCGGATCCTGCTCCATGGTCTCCACGAGTTCGATGCGACCTTCGACCCACTGCTGCATCTGGTGATAGACGTCGTCGGTGGGCCGGTCGAAATGCGTCGG
>PAAB01000021.1 GCA_002591705.1 Phycisphaerae bacterium | reverse complement strand
CGTTGGCGTCGGCGTAGGCGCCCAGGGCGCCGGCGTAGGCGACCCGGTCGCCGATCGTCTCGAAGTCCACGGCCTGCCAGGTGAGATCCGAACCACGACACATCATCCGCAGGGTCGCCAGGGCGCTGGTGCGATCGCCCGGCACCAGCACGTGCGGCGATCCGGACAGGAGCGATTCGAGATCGCACGGAGACGTGGTCACCAGCTTCGGGCCGTAGCCGTCGCCCATGGACGCACCGCACGCGGTGAAGGCGTAGCGGTCCGAGACCCGCGGGTACTGCGCGCAACTGATGGCCGTGATCTCCCACGTCCCGAGTTCGGACTCCCGGTTGAGACGCTCGATGTCACCCGTCACCAGTTCGAAGGACCATCGTCCCGTATCGACCTCGGGCCCTTCCCCCTCCATGCCCACCAACGGCCACCACATGAAGGCATCGTCGGGATCCGGACTGTGGGCAAGCCGCAGATGGAACTCGTTGGCGTTGGCACTCACTTGCTCTCCCCCCCCGCCGTCTCGAGGAGCGGCCTCAACGCACGACGCTGGATCTTGCCCGTCGGATTCCTGGGCAGCGATTCGAGCACCCTGATGTCACGAGGAACCTTGTAGGGCGGCAGCACGTCCCGGCAGAAGGCGCGGACCTCGGCGAGCTCGATGGCCCCACCTTCGACGAGTTCCACGAACGCCACCGGGACCTCGCCGCGGGCCGGATCCTTCTGACCGATGACCGCCGCGTCCGAGATGGCCGGATGGCGATTCAGCACCTCCTCCATCTCACGGGGGAAGACGTTCTCTCCGCTGATGATCAGCATCTCCTTGATGCGACCGGTGATGGACAGGAAGCCGTGCTCGTCCATTCTTCCCATGTCGCCGGTACGGAAGAATCCTTCGGCATCGAACACGCCTGCGGTCGCATCGGGCTGCTTGAAGTAGCCGGCCATGACGTTTCCGCCCCGGATCCGGATCTCACCATCGTGCCCCGGATCCAGTCGCTCGTCGTGCTCACCGACGATGATCTGCTCGACGCCCGGCAGCGGCTGCCCCACGGTCCCCCGACGCTCGCATTCCGGCAGCGTCCAGTTCGTCACCGGAGCGGTCTCGGTCAAGCCGTACCCCTCGCAGATGCGCACGCCGAAGCGGTCCCGGAAGCCGTCGTAGACGGCGTCCGGCAATGGCTCGCCGCCCGAGACGATGTACCGTACGCCGGCGAAGTGATCCGGTGTCGCGGTCTTCGACTGCAGCAGGGCATTGTACATCGACGGAATGGCGATCAGCGCCGAGGGACGATGTTCCTTCAGCAGGCCCAGCACCTTCGTGACCTGGAACTTGGCGTTGTAGTAGACCCGGCACCCGATCGACATCGGGAGCAGCGTGGTGACGGTCAGTCCGAAACTGTGAAACTGCGGGAGGACGCCGATGAATCCGTCGTTGCGTCCGAACTTCGCCCATTCGACGCATTGGGCGATGTTCGTCGCGAGATTGCCGCTGGTGAGCATGACTCCCTTCGGGCGACCCGAGGTGCCCGAGGTGTAGAGGATCACGGACACGAAGTCGTCGTCCCTCCGCGGAAGCCTCCGCAACGGGGGCAATCCCTTGAATGACATCTCGTCGATCCGGATGACCTCCACCCCCGGCGGCATCGAACCGAATCGGTCCAGCATCGGCCCGACGGTGATGACCACATCCAGTTCGGCGTCGTCGATGATGAATTCGAGCTCCTCGCGCGACACCAGATAGTTCAGGGGCACGATCGTCCTTCCCAGCAGCCAGCCCGCGACGATCGCCGCCGCGGTCATGCCCGACGTGGGCAGGAAGATCCCCACACGGGGCCGGCCCGACTTCCGCTCCACGGCCCGGGCCAGATGAAGAGCCATGATGTACAGCGTGATCCCGTTCCAGGATCGAAAATCATCGACCGCGAACACCCGGAACGGGTGCCTCTGCCACTGGCGAACGATGGGGCGGGCGACTCGCATAATTCTCGTGCTCCCTGAACTGGTGACATGCCGGCCGAAGGTCCGATACAGTTCTGGTGCACGGCCTCAGCGGTGCAGTGTATCCAACCCGGCCTCATGAAGGCCCCAGACTCCGGAGCCCCCGTGATGTACAGGTCGTCAGCAGCGTCCATGATCATCGCCGCGTCACTTCTGACCGGCTGCCAGCCGCAGGGCGGCCCCACCATCGATTCCGCCTCCCGGCAGTACGAGAACGGGTCGATCAGCCTGGCGAAGCGGGACGCCCAGCGAATCTACGAACGGGGCGGGAATGACGGTCCCGAGGCCGCCTGGCTCATCGGGCTCTGCGACTACCGACATGGCCGTACGACCGCCGCCCGCGCCGCCTTCGAACTTGCGGCCGACTCCCCCGACCCGGTCCTCGCGGCCCGGGCCAAGGCCATGATCGGCCAGACGCTTCTGGAGGACGGCCAGCCCGCGGCGGCCGCCGTGCAGTTCGAACACGCATGGCCGGAGCTTCGAGGAGACGACCGGTCGAACTGTGCCCGGCACGCCGCAACCGCGTGGAGTCAGGCCGGTCGCCCCGACCTTGCCCGGCAGTGGCAGGATCGAATCACATCCAGTTCCGGCTCCACCACCAACGTCACTGCGAATATGGGCAGCAGCACCGGCCCCGATCGTGCCGGCAATTACACGCTTCAGGCCGGAGCCTTCAAGAAGGTTGACGGCGCCCGAAGAGCCAAGGACATGATGACCCGAGTCGCCGCTGGGTCCGGATTCGGACCGGCCAGTATTCGCACCCGAACCGATCGACATGGACGAACGCTCTACCTGGTCCAGATCGGCTCATTCGAAACCAGACAGCAGGCCATTACGGCCTCACGGGGCATGGACGAACATGAACTCATGATCGTGACCGTGGATCCCTCCAGCTGAAAAAGACAACCGGGCCCCCCTTGCGGGGTGACCCGGCTGGAATCGGTTGGCAAGGACCGGCGGAAGCGAACAAGCCGGCATGCACCAACCACAGTTCTAGTTTCGTGGCCGCCTTCTGCGGCGTCCGGTGAACGCAGCCCCGGCGAAGATCGCCAGCACGCCCGGAGCCGGAACCAGATTGATTGCGAGGACGCCTCCGAGCCAGGTGCCCGCCGGGTCTCCGCTGCCGTCATCCCAGACACTGGCCGCAAAGGCGTTGACGACGCCGTCTTCGGGGATGTAGTACCCGGCATCGAGCAGATCCACAGTGAGGTTCACCGGACCGAACTGCCCGAATGCGCTCTGGTTGGGGAACGGAAAGAAGTAGTACAGAATCGAATCGCCGTCGGCATCGGCCAGCTGCACGGCGAGAATGGCCTCGTCGGCGAAATTCGGCGTGTTCGTGTTGGAGAAGGTCTCGAGCACTCCATCGATCAGGCTGATGGAATCGATCTGCGCACCGGGATCGGCACTTTCGAAACTTCCGATCGGATTGAGTCCCGTGCCGTACTGATCGACGCCGGCGAGATCGAACAGGATGCTCCCCGAAGCGCTGGCACCCAGTGAAAGGGCCATCAATGTCGCTGCCGCAATACGCATCCCATTCTCCGGCGTGTACTCGATTCGCACAGAACGAATCGTCTTATCGTCAACCAGCACAAGGTTGGATCGACAATTTCCGAAGGCAACGACGGCGCATCGATATCAGCGACCCCCGGTTGACGGTCGCCACGATCATTCGGATGAACGGAAGAATCGGTGCGTCCTACCCAGACTCACCAGTCGTCACATCCGATACTCCGGGGCGACCCGAACAGTTTCCGCAGGAGGTACGCAGGTGGTTCCCGTAATGTTCCTGTTTCCAATGCTTTTGAAGCATGTGCGACGGCCGGGGCATCACCCCATCGATGCAATCACGTCGGCCAATCGCCGGTAGTCATCGGGACGGTTGTAGGCCTGCGCCGAGATACGCAACCACAGCTTGCCGCCCCAATCCATGATGGGGACCTCGATGGAGTGTTCGCGCAGCAGCAGGTCATGCAGTTCCACATCCGAATGATGCTTGGATCGAATGCCCTCGGGAAGCTCCAGAGTGGCCATGGATCCGATCAGACTGCCGTCCAGGGGAGTGATCGGATCGACCCCCCAGGCAGCGCACAGGTGGTCATGCCCCCAGACCGCAAGTCGATGGTTGTGCTCCCGCAACGCGCTCCACCCCCAGCGGGACTCGATCCAGTCAAGAACGAACGGAATGCATCGCCACGGGGTGTAGTCCCTCGTCCCCTGCCAACTGAACTCCTCGGTGTGCCCCTGTTCGTAGCCATGACTGATGATGGCCGGATGCAGCGTCGAAACCCGCGAGGGGTCGGTGGCGATGAATGCGGCGCCGACGGGTGCACAGACCCACTTGTGGAGATTCCCGACGTACCAGGTCGCTCCAAGGGAATCGAGATGCAGGGGAATCATTCCGGGACCATGGGCGCCGTCGACCAGCACATCGATTCCACGCTCACGGGCGATGCGGACCAGCGATTCGATGGGGAACACGATCGCGGTCGGAGACGTGATGTGATCGATCAGCAGAAGCCGGGTCCGGCCGCTCAGAGCCTCGAGAATCGGTTGAATCATCGAGTCGTGGTCGTCGATTGGCAATGGGATCCCGACCACCTTGACGACCGCACCGGTCCGGCGCGCGACGTAGCGGACGGTCTGGTGAACCGCGTTGTAGGCATGGTCGGGAATCACGATTTCGTCACCCGGCGACAACTCGATGGATCGCAGGATGGAGTTGACGGCTTCGGAGGCGTTTGCGACCAGATCGACGCGATCCGGAGTGGAGCCGATGAAGGCGGCCAGACGGGCACGGATCGAAGGCAGCAGTTCCTCCATCTCGGCAACGATGGACTGGACCGGCTGGGTCTCGAAATCGTGCCGCAACTGGGCCTGGTGCTCGAAGACAGGACGGGGCCTGGCTCCGAAACTTCCGTGATTCAGGTAGGTCACCTCCGGGTCGAGCATCCAGGACGCGGCGAGATCGTCCTCGAGCGGACACGGAGCAACTACGGTTTCGATCATGCCGACAGTCTACTCCGACCCGAACGGGACTCCACGGGGCCTGGAGGGACCAATAATGGCACTACAGCAACGGCCGTAGGGGGCGATTATCCGAAAGTTGATATTTGGTGCCTGTTAGGCTAACGTAATCCGGACATCAAATCCGATCTTGAAAGTCAAGCAGCCGATGGTTTCCGGTCGAGATGGAAGCGGCATGCAGGAAGCCCCAACATGTTGGGGGTTGGACGGGCTCAAGCCACGAGGGAAGGGTGGCCCGTCAGATCGAAGGAGGACGTCACCATGGTCGGATTCAATGTTCCAAAGGAAGCACGTGCAGTCCCTGCTCCGGACGAGATGCCGCTTCTTCAAACCGGCCCCGGTGGCGAATACGGCAGGGCATACTACGGGCGTGGTCGCCGCCTGCTGGCGACCGCCCCCCTGCCGAACCTCCACGAAGCCGGCTCATTCCGGGTCTCGACACTGGTCGTCGAGCCGACGACCTGGTTCGAACGGATCATGGGTCTGGTGCACGGTCAGCGTACCCGTACACCCGACCGGTCCAGCGATCTCCAACGGCTGGCCACGACGTGCCGTCGCTCGAACGGACTCAAGACCGACCGGGCCTCCCTGGTCGACTACTTCAGCGACAGGACGTCGACCTCTCAACCCGAACTGCACACGACTCGAGTCACTTACCACTCCCCGGAGTCATCACATGAATCTCACGCCGAAGCAACTGTCAGTCCTGCAGCTCATTCGAGAATCGAGACTCGAGCGGGGCTGTTCCCCGACGATGCAGGAACTCGCCGATCGACTCGGCGTCAGCAAGGTCACGGTCTTCGAACACGTCGCCGCACTCGAACGAAAAGGAATCGTCAAGCGAGAGCGGAACAAGGCTCGCTCTTTGTCAATCTGTGACCACTCCGTTCTCCCCGACGAGGAGGAATCACTGACGTTCCCCCTGTTGGGTCGTATTGCGGCCGGCTTGCCGATTCAGAAGTTCCAGCAGGACGACCAACTGGACATCGAGGATCTCTTCGGATCGCGGATCGGAGATCAAGGGGGAACCTTCGCCCTCCAGGTCGAGGGGGAGTCGATGCGGGATGAGGGCATTCTCGATGGCGACTACGTCATCGTGATGCGGTCGAGCAGTGCAAGGGAGAACCAACGGGTCATCGCCCTNCTCCCCAACGGCGAAACNACGCTCAAGTCGTACCACCGGGAACCGGACGGACGGATTCGCCTCCAACCTGCGAATCCCGACTTCGAGCCCATCATCGTCGACCAGTGCACCATCCAGGGCATCGTCATCGGCGNGATGCGGCGGTACTGATCGCCACCGAAGCCGAATAATCCTCCTCGAGCACACGAAGCACATCCGATGCCGAGGTGACCAGGTGCGCCCAGCCCTCCTGCANCGCCAAGTGGCAACCGGCCGATGAGGATGCATCCGCGGGACCGGGCACCATCATGGCATCGCGCCCGTGTTCGTCGACCGCCAGGCGGGCAGTGATCAACGCCCCGCTTCTCCGCCGAGCCTCGACGACGACCACCGCATGCGACATGCCACTGATCACCCGGTTTCTCCTCGGAAACAACCCGGGTCGCGGCTGCTGGCGTGTACTGAACNGACTGANCACCGATCCCCCGTGCTCGACGATGCGATCGAAGAGTCCCGCGTGCTCGGGCGGATACGGCTCGGCCAGTCCGCTTCCCAACACGCACGCTGTTCTTCCTCCGAGTCGCACCGCCGTTCGATGCACCTCGGCGTCGATCCCTCTGGCTCCTCCCGAAACGATCCAGCACCCGTGCTCAACCAGACCGGTGGTGATCATCGCCGCCATTCGCAGGCCGTACGACGTGGCTCGTCGTGCTCCCACCACGGCCACACACGGCGTCCCGTGCCGCGGCAGCTCGCCACGGAACCGGAGAACCGCCGGGGCATCCGGACACGGCACGAGCAACGTNGGGTAGGACGAATCCCCGAAGGCCACCATTCCGCCACCATTCCGCTTGAGCCACCTCGATTCGGAGTGCGGATCGGATCTTCGCATGGACTTGTACAGGTGGTCCGAAGCAACCGACCCGACTTTCATCACCCGACCGAGATCCGAGCGGCTCGCCGCGATGACCCGTGTGGCGGATCCGAATCGTCGAACAAGATTCCGGGCGGTCTGCAGCCCCACACCCTCAGCCGACAGGATGCGCAACCACGCNCGGGTTTCTCGTTGGGATTCTCGTGCCGCCCCGGACATGGGTTGAGACTATCGGGGGCTTCCGGCAATTCATTCATCGGCGATGGGATTTCGGGCCGACGAAATATCGCCGTCGGCCCGGTAGAGCGTCCCGATGAACAGGCAGAGGATTCCACCGGCAATGACCAGGAGTCGGTACGGACCGGTCGAGATGCGTACCAGCAGAGTCTCCCGTGCCTCCACAGCCGGCGGCACTTCGACCTTCGAGGATTCTCGCACCCACCGGTCGAATGATCCGTCCGCACGCTCCGGGTCGAGCAGGATCGGTGTATCCCCTTCCGGAAGAAGATTCAGCTGATTCGCAGCCAGCCGACGCATCAGCTGCGGATCCTGATCCTGCAGGCCCTGCAGCACGGCATCGTAGGCCATCAGCTGCCGCATCGACNCCATCGAGTGGACTTCGAGCTGATCACGCTTGGACATCACCGACGCCAGATCCTGCTGCGCCGGNACCAGCAGTGCCGCACCGCATACCGCCAGTCCGGCCAGGACGAAGAGCCATCCGGCATCAAGGAAGCCACGCTGTGCCATGGTCGGAACCATCAACCCCCTTATCGGCCTCTGGGGGACCGTGACTTCGATGATGAGGTGGTTTTGAGGACCGGGGGCGGGTCTGGTATACTGATCAGTCTGCTGCGGGGTAGAGCAGTCTGGTAGCTCGTCGGGCTCATAACCCGGAGGTCGCAGGTTCGAATCCTGTCCCCGCTATTGAAAGACCGCCGTCCGATTGGATGGCGGTCTTGTCATTGGGCATGCGGCCCGATCACGTGATCAATCGGAAGATCAGCGGATAGCGATAGACCGGTGTCGACTCCGTGCTCGACATGGTCTGGACCGCGGCGATGATCGGGAAGACGATCAGGCAGATGCTGAGCGCCACCAGCATGAACGCGCCGATGACGACGANGATCAGCAGAGCGAAGCACATGGCCGCAATCGCCGAGGCGATCAGCAGATTGAGTGCCTCCTTCGCATTCTCCGCCACGAACCGGTCTTCCTTGCCGACCGTGAAGAGCAGCACCAGCGGAAGAACCAGCACGGCGGGAGGCACGACCAGGCTCATGAGGAATGACCAGTGACTGAGGGATGCGATGCCCGCAGTGGGCAAGGGCTCGCCCACCTCATGGCCAGAAGAGCCCTTGGACTCGGTCGACGCATCGGTACGGTCGCTGAGGNGGGGGTCATTTCCGTTGTGCAGCCCGTCATCCATGAACCGGAGTATAGATCCGGNATGACCATCGTGTACCCTGAAGTTCTTCCCATGACCGGCAATACCGTACATGACGAACTCCATCCGCTGACCGAGGCAACGCTCCGGGACCACTGGGGCATCGATGGAACGCTCGAACGACTTCCGGGCGAGAACTTCAACGCCATGATCAGTCTGGACGGANTCCCGCACGCCGTGGCGAAGCTGTGCCTGGACCCCGAGGCGGACATTCGTCTGGAAGAAGCGGTCATGGACCGACTCGCCGCCGCAGGCCTGCCGGTGCCGTCTCCGATCCACAGCACCACCGGCGAATCGCGGATGTCGATCGCCCATGCGGGCCGAACCGGCATCCTCCGAGTGCAGAACTACCTGGCGGGAACGCAATGGAGATCTCACCCCAGCGGCAACCAGCTTCTCGCCGCCATCGGCCGCACTCTTGCCGAACTGCACGGTGCTCTGGAGGGGTTCGCACCCGAGGGCGGAGAGCGAACCCATCTCTGGGACGTGTGCGAGGCGCAGCAGCACCGATCGTCTGTCCGACTGGTTGGCAGCCACGAGCTTCGCACGACGCTCGAATCGANCATGCAGCTCCATGCGGCGATCGTCGTCCCTGAACTGCCCAACTGCCCCCGGGGCATGCTGCACGGTGACGCCAACGACGAGAACATCCTCATCGAGGATGACCGGGTCGTCGGCATCGTCGACTTNGGCGACTGCCTCCTTGGACCGTACGTGGTCGATCTGGGAATCACGGTGGCCTATGCGATGCAGGATCCCCACGTCGACCTGGAGTCGATCAATCACCTCGTCACCGGCTACCACGCGATCCGCCCCCTGCAGGCGAGGGAACTGGACCTGATCCTCCCCATCGCACTGTCACGTCTCGCCACCAGTGCACTGATCGGTGCCCGGCGGGCCATTGACGATCCCNATCACGCGACCTGGCATTCGCACGCGGACTCGACCTTCCACGCGATTCGACGCTTCGGCACCATCGCACCCCAGACGGCCTCGAGCTCCCTTCGTACCGCGTGCGGCATCCCCACTTCCGATGTCGTCGATCGCGAACGGCTTCTCTCGACCCGGGACGACCGGCTGGGACGGAACCTCTCCCTGGCCCACGGCACCCCGCTGCACATCACCCGAGGTCGGGGTCAGTNCCTCATCGGATCGGACGGACGCCCGTACCTCGATCTGGTCAACAACGTCTGCCACGTGGGGCATTGCCATCCGCGGGTGGTCCAGGCGATATCCCAGCAGGCCGCGACACTCAACACCAACACCCGCTACCTGCACGAATCGATCCTTGCCTACGCGGAACGACTCGCCGACACCATGCCGCCCTCGCTCTCGGTGTGCTACTTCGTGAACTCCGGCTCGGAGGCGAACGAGCTCGCCCTGCGCCTGGCCCGATCCGCCACCGGCGGGCACGATGCCGTGGTCGTGGACGGCGCCTACCACGGCAGCACTCCGAACTGCGTGGCGATGAGCCCGTACAAGTTCAACGGCAGGGGCGGAAGCGGTCCCTCGGACTGGGTCCACGTCGTTCCCATGCCGGACACCTACCGCGGCCCCCATCGCGGGGACGATGCCGGAGCNGCCTACGCCATCGAAGTGGCCGATGTGATCGGATCCGCGTGCCGCAACGGACGCACGATCGCCGCCCTCTTCGTCGAATCCATGCTGTCCTGCGGTGGACAGATNCCCCTGCCCGAGGGCTATCTGGCCGCGGCGGCCGACTACGCACGGAGTGCCGGCGCCCTCTACGTCGCCGACGAAGTCCAGGTTGGCTTCGGACGGGTGGGCGACGCCTTCTGGGGATTCCAGCTCCATGACGTGACTCCCGACATCGTCGTACTCGGAAAGCCCATGGGCAACGGACATCCCATGGGCGCCGTCGTCACGACTCCCGAGATCGCGGCCAGCTTCGACAACGGCATGGAGTTCTTCTCGACCTTCGGAGGCAATCCGGTGTCCTGCCGGTGCGGACTGGCGGTGCTTGATGTCATCGAAACCGAGTCGCTGCAGGAACGGGCCCGGCGACTCGGAGACCGGTTCAGATCCGGCCTCCGAACGCTCCAGGTCGATCACCCGGAGATCGGTGATGTCCGGGGACANGGACTGTTTCTTGGAATCGATCTCGTGCAGGATCCGTCCCGACGCACCCCCAACCCCCGACTCGCCAGGACCGTCGTCGACACCATGGCGAAACGGGGAGTGCTGCTCAGCACGGACGGCCCGCACGGCAATGTGATCAAGATCAAGCCGCCACTGGTCCTGAATGAAGCCGATATCGACATGACCATCAGGCTCATGGACGATGCACTGGCTGCCGGAACCGGAAGGGACCGATAGGCTCTATCTGATGGCACGTTCCCATGGCCTCAACCAGACCCTCGCCCAGGCGACGCGACACATCGAATCGCAGCAGTGGGACAAGGCCGAACGCATGCTTCGCCGGGCGGCGAAGACTGCTCCGGACGATGTCGAGATCCTGTACCGACTCGCCTCCGTCCAGGCCAGAATGGGAAACCACCGCCGGGCCATGGACTCCATCAATGCGGCCATCAAGCGGAATCCGGATCACCTCGATTCCCTGACGACCCGAGTCGACATCCTCGCCCGCCAGGCCAGGATCGGCGAGTCGATCGAATCGATGAACGACATCATCCGCCGATTCCCCGACCGTGCCCGCCTGCTGACGATGCGAAGCGGCCTCCTGCTACACGCCGGCGAAGCCAGTGCGGCCTGGGACGACCTCCATCGCGCACTGGAACTCGATCCGGACAATCTCGATCTGCTGGGCCGATTCGTGGACACGACCATCGCCCGGGGGATCATCCCCATGGACCGCGAACCGGCCGATCGACTCGTTCGCGCGCAGCCGTTCGAAGCCCGCAACCACACCCGCCTCGGCACCATCCTGCGAATCAACGACGAGGGCTCCGCTGCGGAAGCCGCCTACCGGGAAGCGCTCCGTCTCGATCCCCGGAATACGGATGCCATCGCCGGTCTGGCGGATGTCATGGAGTCCGACGGACGATNCGACGAAGCGATGGAACTGCTGCGTCCCACGATCGAATCCGATCGTTCGCCCCTGCACCCGATGCTGAGCTGGACCAGGGTCCTGAGTGGACTCGGACAACATGAACAACTTGTCCGTGACGCCCGGCGATGGATGGACCGCTCCGGGACGTCGAGCATGCAGGCTGCTCCGCTTCTCTTTCGGGTTGGAAACGCATTGGATGCCCTCGGCCGGCACGACGAGGCCTTCGAGGCGTGGACCACGGCGAACACGCCCTTCCGCGGACGATGGAACGACACGCTCCATGCCGAACGGACCGACTCCATCATCGCCTGCTTCGCCGAGGAAGGCCCAACCGGACCACCTTCCGCGGGCGTCACACCGATCTTCATCGTGGGGATGTTCAGAAGCGGCACCACCCTGCTCGAACAGGTCCTTGCCGCCCACCCGAACGTGCATGCCGTCGGAGAAAGNCCCGCATTGCCGGCGATCATCCGCAGCCTGCCCGGCAGCTATCCGAACAACACCATCGAACTCGAATCCAGCCGACTCCGCGATCTCGGACGGGAATACCTGCAACAGGTGTCCGCCGGGGCGGGCACGTCGAGCCACATCACCGACAAGCTCCCGATGAACTACATGAACATCGGATTCATCGACCGAATCCTTCCCGACGCCCGCATACTCCACTGCCGACGCGATCCGCTGGACGTGTGCCTGTCGTGCTACAGCAATCAGATGACGTCCAACCTGGCCTTCACGAGCAATCTGGAATCGATGGGGCGAACCTATTCCGAATACCGGCGTCTGATGAACCACTGGTCCGCCGCGGGATACGAGATGCTCGAGGTCGTCTACGAGGAACTGGTCTCGGATCCCGAACCCCAGGCCCGGCGGATCGTGGAGTGGGTTGGGCTTGATTGGCATCCGGCGTGCATGGACTACCATCGGTCTGCACGAATCGCGCAGACGCCCAGCATGGATCAGGTTCGACAGCCGATGCACACCCGCTCGATCCATCGCAGCCGTGCCTACTGGGACCATCTGGCTCCGCTTCGCGCCGCCCTCGGCGACCTGACCCCCGAACGAGGCTCCTGATCATGGCTGCCGGTCCCCAACGCAATCAGCTGCTTGCCAAGGCGACGCAGCATCTCCAGCTCCAACAGTGGGAGAAGGCGGAACGCGTACTCCGCAAGGCGGCCAGGCAGTCGCCCCGCGACGTGGAGATCCTGCAGCGACTGGGTGGGGTCCAACGTCGAATGGGCCAGCCACGCAAGGCGATCGAGACCCTCGATCGAGCCCTCCTGCTCGCTGCCGACAACCCGGTGCTCGTGGCCGAGTACGCCGAAGCGCAGATGGACCTTGGACGCACCGGCGAGGCGCTGGATCGCCTGGGACGTTCCATCGACACGAATCCATCGGAGCCGGCCCTGCGTGTCGCACGATCGAGAATCCGCATGNGCATCGGCGATCTGCACGGCGCCTGCGAGGATTGCCAGACCGCCAGTGACCTGAAGCCCGACGACCTCGACCTCCTCGCCCGCCTGGTGGATGCGACCATCGCCAGAGCGTACGTACCGATGCCGACGGGACCGGCCGAGCGTCTCGTCGCACTGCAACCCTTCAATGCCCGCAACCATGCCCGCCTGGGAACCATTCATCGGCTCAACAGCAACCTCGACGACGCGACCGGATGCTACGAACGATCCCTCGAGCTTCAACCGGGCAATTCGGACGCGGTGTCGGGCATGGCCGAGATCCTCGAATCCCGTGGGGACACCGAAGCCGCCGCCAGTCTGCTGACCCCCCACGTCCACAGTACGAATGCTCCATTCCAGATCCTGACGGCGTGGATGCGGTGCCAGATGCGGCTCGAACACTGGGATGAAGCGGTCAGGACGGCGCGGGCCTGGCTGCACGCAAGTCCTCGAACCCCCCGCCAATCGGCGGTGATCAATCACCGCATCGGGAGCGCCTGCGACCGGGCGGGACGGGCCGGCGAGGCCTTCGACGCCTGGACCCGCGGCAACGCACCGTACTCGAACGCCTGGAACCCCGATGAGCACACCCGGCTCACCGACTCCATCATCGAATCCTTCTCGGCCGATGTGATGGGACGAAGACCCCGCAGCGACCGCGCCGATCCACGACCCGTGTTCATCATGGGCATGTTCCGCAGCGGAACGACCCTCCTCGAGCAGATCATCTCGATGCATCCCGATGTGCATGCCGCCGGTGAACGGACGGAGATGCTCGAAATTGCCGGAGGACTGCGTTCCGCCACGGGATCCGACCAGGACTACCCGCTCTGCATCCACGAATCGACCGTCGAGGTGCTCGACGCAGCGGCCGACGAATACCTTGCCGGATTGTGCGACGGGGCCGGTGACGCCGCGGTCATCACCGACAAGCTTCCCCTGAACTTTCTCAACATCGGTCTGATCTCGATGATCCTGCCCGGATCCCGGATCATCCACTGCAATCGTGATCCGCTCGACACCTGTCTGTCGTGCTACGGAAATTCGTTCTCGTCCCGCATGTCGTTCACCGCCAACCTCGAACATCTCGGACGGGCCTACACCGACTATGCACGCATCATGGATCACTGGAGGACCGTGGACATCGTGCCCATGCACGAGCTGGACTACGAGTCCCTGGCCAGAAATCCGGAACATGAGATCGGGCGCGTGCTGGAGTTCCTGGGACTCCCGTGGAACGACGCCTGCATGGAATTCCACCGGTCCACGCGGATCGCCCAGACCCTCAGCCAGGACCAGGTCAGGCAACCGATGTACACCCGATCAATCGGACGCAGCAGGGCCTACTGGAGCCAGATGGAGCCGGTCCGCCGTCTGCTCGGCGATCTCGTCCCCTCCGACCCCGGTCATTGAGTCGGAAGTTCCCAGCGGCCCCCGACGCAGGTGCCCACGATCGCCTCCCGGTCGGCTCCGAGCACCAGGCCCGCTCCGAGCGAATCGGGATCGATGTGCTGCAATGAATCCGAGTGGAGATCCACCAGCACCAGATCCGCCAGCGCACCGGAGGCGATTCGTCCGGCATCGATTCCCAGGGACCGTGCTCCTCCCACCGTGGCCATGTCGAGGAGCACACCGTCGATTCGGCCGTCATCGTCGCGCCAGGCACCGCGGGCCTCGTCACGAAGACGATGGGACAATTCGAGCATCCGCATCTCCTCGAGCATCGAGATGCGGGAATTCGAATCGGAACCGATGGCGATGGCTCCACGATGCGACAGCATTCGTGGTCGGTCCGGAAACCCGTCGCCGAGATTCGCCTCGGTGAGCGGGCAGAGGCACACCCCGCATCCCCGATCGAGCCACGCGTCCAGATCCTCCGGTGCGGTATGGGTGGCGTGCACGGCAGTGCATTCGTCTCCGGGATCCAATCGATCCAGAAGAAGTCGCGTCGGCGTCGAACCGGTCGCCGCAAGGCACTCCTCGATCTCACGACGCTGCTCTTCGATGTGCAGATGCATCACGAGCCCCCGTCGGCGAGCTTCGGCGTGCAGATCGACGACGGCATCGAGCGGAACTGCACGCAGGGAATGCGCGACGACGCCCATCGTCTGGTCCGGACCGAGCACGGAGGACAGCGAGTCGAATGCGTCCCAGTACGTGTCGAGATCCCTCGTATCGAACCGGCACTGTCCCCCGGACAGGGAACGACCGAACCCGCCGTGGGTGTAATGGGCGGACAGCAGCACCATTCGGATGCCCACTTCCTTGGCGGCATCCAGCATGATGCGATCCGCCGCAAACGGATCCTCGCCGACCACATGATGGAGGTAGTGGAACTCCCCGACCGTGGTCATGCCGGCCCGACGCATTTCACGAAAGGCCGCACAGGAGAGCTCCATCAGACGGTCCGCATTCATGGACTCGACCAGACCGTACATCGCCTCACGCCAGGTCCAGAAGTCCTCGGCGTCCCGTGGAAAATGCTCGCCGCGCCCACGGAGCCCCCGCTGGAATGCATGGCTGTGGGCATTGACGAATCCCGGAAGAATCGCCTTCCCGGGGTGGGTGACCGGGCCGTCACTTTCGGGGGTCACCGACGCAAAGCGCCCTTCCCCGTCGATGACGACCTCGATGTCACGATGAAACGAACCGTCCACCCAGGTGAGTTCGGCCTGGATCCGAGTACTGCTCATGAACAGAACTCCGCAATGATCGATTCCATGAACTGACGACCGGCGCGGTATTCATCGACGGGCATGTACTCGTCGGGCTGGTGGGCGACCGAGATGTCGCCGGGCCCCACGACGATGCACTCCAGTCCCAGCCGCTGGAGCCAGGCTCCGTCCGTTCCGTACGACACGCCGAGATCGTGATCCTGCCCCAGCAGCCGACAGGCAGCCAGATGCAGGGTCGAGTCAGGCCCGGTCAGCATGCTGGGAGTCTCGTTGATCAACTCCAGGGACCACTCCTCACCCTCCAGCACCGCTTCAAGTTCGTCTTCGAGGCGGGTCAACCACTCCCGGGGATCCTGATCGGGAAGCAGACGAAGGCCGACATCCAGCGCACAGTGGTCCGGGGTCATGTTCCAGGCCGAGCCACCGCGGACGCCGACGATGGTCAGCACCGGACTGGGCAGTGATCCAAAGGCACGGCTGGTCTCGGTGCGGAGTTCGAGCAGATCGTCCCGCAGCCGCTGGAGCCGCTCGATGGCTCTGGCCACGGGCGCGATGGCGTTTCGCCCCACGGATGGATCTCCCGTGTGCCCGCTGGCACCCCGGATCTCGAGACGCATCTTGAGAAACCCCTTGTGCATCCTGACCACCCGCATCGAGGTCGGCTCACCGATCACGGTTGCGGTCGGCAGTCGACGGTCCGAGGGCCACTGCTGGGCCATGACTCTCGCCCCGTGCCCCCCGACCTCCTCATCACAGGTCAGCACCATGGCCAGGGGATGGGACCACCCGCGATCCACGGATTCACGGACGAGGTTGATCGCCATGGCATCGAACCCCTTCATGTCGCACGCTCCGCGGGCGTGCAGGCGACCCGCACGCTCATGGAGCTCGAACGCCGGACTTGCCCATCCCCGGCCGGCCGGAACGCAGTCGAGATGGCCCGACAGAAGCAGGCCGCTCCCGGTGCCGTCCAGCGTGCCCACGATCGCGATGAGATTCTCCTTGTCCTCATGGACCGGCATGCGGATCAGCTCGATGCCCGGATGATCGAGCACCCGGCAGGCCAGGTCGATGGCCGGCCGATTGCTCCGATCGCTGGTGGTGTCGATCGCGACCAGCTCCCTGAGCAGTGCGATGTCCCGTTCTGTACCTGAGGTGTCCATGATCTCCCATGATCGTATCATGCGGGTCCACCGCGACCGACAAGGAGCCCCTCATGGCAGTCAAAGCACGTTCGAAGCGATCACTCGTCACCCCGGAATCCCTGAACGACCTCGTGTTCGTGTCCGATCCCCAGGTCAGTCCCGACGGCTCCCGGGTGCTGTTCACCCACAAGGTGATCGGAGAACGGAACACGTACGAAACCAGTCTGTGGATGGTCAGCACGCGGCGTGGCACCCCCCGCCCCTTCACCCACGGGCCTCGTGACAGTCGCGGGCGATGGTCGGCCGACGGAGGCCGCATTGCCTTCGTCTCCGCTCGGGACAAGCAGATCCCCCAGCTGCACGTCATCGATGCCGACGGCGGTGAGGCGCGCCAGCTCACCCGGCTTCCCCAGGGCAGCATCGGTTCCTACCAGTGGGCACCCGACGGTCGCCATATCGCATTCACGTTCCGCGAACGCGAGCCGGACTGGACGAAGGAGGCCGTCGAACACCGGAAGNAACACGGCCTGACGCCACCACCACGCGTCCTCCACAACACCATGTACCGCCTNGACGGTGACGGCTACTTCAATGCCGAACGCTACAAGTTGTACCTGGTGGACACCGCGACCGGCGAGCATCGCCTCCTGTACGACAGGGACACCATCGGGTGGATGTCGTTCGACTGGTCACCCAACTCGAAGCAGCTCGCCGTCACTTCGGTCCGCAATCGCCGTGGGGTGCTTGCATCGTGGGACAGTCAGCTGCTGACGATCGATGCGGTGGATGGATCGATCCACCATCTCGACGGCGTTCCCAAGGGTCCGAAGACGTCCGTGAAATGGTCACCCGACGGGCGCCNGATCGCGTGGGCGGGACGCGAAGGCAAGGACGGCAGTTATTCGACCGAGAATCTTGAACTCTGGACGTGCACGGCGAGCGGAAGGAATGCCCGCAGCCTGACGGCCGGAACCGACTGGTGCCTGATGGCGTGCGCCCTCTCCGACAGCGCCGACGTCTCGTTCGAGCCGAATATCCAGTGGTCCGGCGATTCCAAACGCATTCTCGCGGGCATCGGCTGGCATGGACAATCCCACGTCGCATCGATCCCCTGCTCGGGCGGCACCCCCCGCATGCTCACCGAGGGGCGGACTGTGATCACGCCCGGAAACTGCTCTTCGGACGGCCGGGTCATGGCCATGATGATCGACGACCCGACGGCACCTCCGGAGATCCACGTCGGCCGCGTCGGAGCGACCGCGATCCGCACGAGACGAATCACGAACTTCAACGACGAGTGGGTCGCCTCCCACCACGTCCGCAAGCCTTCTGTCCGGTGGGTCCGATCCACCGACGGGACCCGCGTCCAGACCTGGGTCATGACCCCGGTCAACCATCGAGCCGGACGACGCCATCCGGCCGTCCTCGAGATCCACGGAGGTCCGCACGCCCAGTACGGAGAATGCTTCTTCCACGAGTTCCAGGTCCTCGCATCCGCCGGCTACCTGGTCGTGTACAGCAATCCACGCGGCAGCAAGGGATACGGGCGCGATCACACTGCGGCCATCCGAGGAAGCTGGGGCGGCAAGGACTGGGAAGACATCAACTCCGTCAAGGAGTTCATGCAGAACCACCCTTCGATCAACCCCGACCGCATGGGGGTCATGGGAGGGAGCTACGGCGGCTACATGACCCTCTGGGTGATCGGTCACACCACCGATTTCGCCGGAGCCATCACCGATCGATGCGTATCCAATCTGGTCAGCATGGGCGGCAACAGCGACTTCGTCTACAAGCCGGACACGTACTGGCCCGGAGCCTTCTGGGACTGCCCGGACCAGCTCTGGCATTCCAGTCCCATCCGGACCATGGGACGGGTCAAGACCCCCACCATGATCATCCACTCCGAAGGTGACCTGCGTTGCAACGTCGAACAGGGCGAGCAGGTCTTCGCGGCCCTCCAGATTCGAGGCATCCCCTCGGTCTTCGTACGCTACCCGCGGGAAACCAGCCACGGAATGAGCCGCAATGGTCCTCCCGACATGCGGCTGCACCGCCTCCACCAGATCCTCGACTGGTGGAAGTCGCATCTTGGTCCCCGGAGAAGGAAGCGCCGATGACCACCACCCATTCACCCCGCACCGCAACCGACATCTTCGGAGCCTCCAAGGCCCTGGTCGGCATGATCCATCTTCTGCCGCTGCCCGGCTCTGCGGCCGGATGCGATTCGCTGCAGGCGGTGATCGACCGGGCGTTGCACGAGGCGGAACTGATTCAGCAGGCGGGATTCGATGCGCTCCTGATCGAGAACACGCACGACCGCCCCTACCTGCGTCGCCGCGTCGGCCCGGAAGTGGTCGCCGCAATGTCGGTCATCAGCAGGACCATCCGCAACTCGATCGGCCTGCCCATGGGCGTCCAGGTGCTGGCCGGTGACAATCGGGCGGCACTCTCGGTTGCCCTCGCGTGCGACGCCCAGTTCATTCGTGCCGAGGGATTCGTCTTCTCGTCCATCGCCGACGAGGGCCTCTTCGACGAAGCGGATGCCGGGCCGCTGCTGCGGTACCGGCGACAGATCGACGCCGAGCACATCGCCATCCTGGCCGACATCCAGAAGAAGCATTCCTCACACGCCATCACCGCCGACTGCGACACCAGGGACCACGCCTCCGCCGCCGACTACTGCCTGGCCGACGGGATCGTCATCACCGGAAAGACGACCGGCACCTCTGTACAAACCGAGGAACTCGAATCCGCGAGAAAGGCCGTGGATCTTCCGATCTGCATCGGATCCGGCGTGACACCATCCTCGGCCCCGGCCCTGTTCAAGTACGCGGATGCGCTGATCATCGGATCGGCACTCAAGTCCGACGGAGACTGGCGGAACGACATGCAGCCGGATCTCCTGGACCGCTTCGCCGACGTCCGGCCCTGATCACTGCTCGGCCTTGAGAACCCGAAGCGCTCCGACCAGACGATCGATGTGCCCGGCCTCGTGGGCCGCGGAGATCTGGACCCGGATGCGGGCTTCTCCCTCCGGAACCACCGGGTAGCCGAATCCGATCGCAAAGACCCCATTCTCGAGCAGCCGATTGCTCATGCTGATGGCGGTCGCCGTCTCCCCCACGATGATGGGACAGATTGCCGTCGGCGACTCGAGCACCTCGAACCCGACGTCCCGAATGCCGGCCCTGGCGGCCTGCACATTGCTGCGGAGCGTGGCCACCCGCTGGGGTTCCTCCATCAGGAGTTCGATGGCCCGGGTCGCACTGCATGCCACGGTCACCGGCAATGCATTGGAGAACAGGGTGGGACGACCTCGCTGCACGATCAGATCGATGGCCGCCCGGGAACCCGCGATGTAGCCGCCGGCCCCGCCACCCAACGCCTTGCCAAGGGTTCCGGTGAAGAGGTCGATGTCCGAGCCCTGCATCCCCCAGTACTCGTGCGTCCCCCGACCGGTCTCGCCCATCACTCCGGTGCCGTGGGAATCGTCCACGACCATCATCGCGCCGAATTCGTCGCACAGGGCGCGAATCTCGGGCAGCCTGCCCAGGTCCCCCTCCATGGAGAAGACGCCGTCGGTCACGACCCACATCACCCCGGTGACGGCGTCATTGGCCCGCGCCTCCTCGAGGACCCGACGAAGGTCATCCATGTCCGAGTGCCGGTAGACGGCCTTCTGGACCCCCTTCTTGATCACGGTGGCCAGACGCATGCCGTCGATGATGCAGGCATGGTTCAGCGCATCGGAGATGATGATGTCGCCGGGATCGCAGAGCGTGGGAAAGAGCGCTTCGGATGCGGTCCAGCACGAGACGAAGGTGTAGCTGGCCTCGACTCCCAGCATGTCGGCGATCGTGGACTCCAGTCGTTCATGGGGCTCGAAGGTGCCGCAGATGAACCGGACGGATGCCGTCCCGGCTCCGTACCGCCGCAACCCCTCGATGCCGGCCTCGACGACCTCGGGATGATTCGCAAGCCCCAGATAGTTGTTGGAACAGAAGCAGTCGACCTGGCCGTATCCACGCAGCGTGATGCTCGGCCCCATCGGCCCTTCGATCGTCTGGAGATGCTTGAGCTGTCCGGTGGCATCAAGCTCGGAAAGAATGGATTCGGTCCGTTGCTTGAAAGAGGTTGATCCGTCGGTGGCGGTCGTCATGGCGACTCCTCAGGCCTGAGCGTAATGGGTCTGGATGCTGGGCACGATGTAGTGTTCGAACGCCTCCTCAAGAGACCAGCGGGGACGGTAGCCCCAATCGGCGATTGCTCGCGAGCAATCGACATCCGCTGGCCATGAATCGACGATTCCCTGCCGATTTTCGTCGACCACGTACTCGACCGACGATCCGGGGAAATGGGCTCCGATGACGTCGGCGACTTCTGCGGCGGACGCATTGAAGGAGGCCACGTTGTACACCGACCGTGTCAGCTTCGATCGATCCACCCGCCCCACGGCGAGCAGGGCCTCGACGCACTCGGGCATGGTCATCCACGGAATGCGGGACGAGGGTCGCACGAAGCACGTGCCGGGCTTGCCCGACGCGGCGGCATGGATCATCTCGGGGACGAAGTCGCTGGTCCCTCCGGTCGGCTTGGTTTCGGCGGCGATGACACCCGGAAGCCGAAGGCTCCGGAAGTCGACCAGAGCCGCACCCCGGTTGTCCGCCAACCGACGGTAGTGACGGGAGTAGTAGCGGCCGAGATGCTCGCAGTAGAGCTTGTTCGCGCCGTACATGGTCGCAGGGAGATTGCATTCATCTTCCGCGACGGCACCGACGCGATCCTTGTGATCCACACCGTCCATTCCGTAGACGGCTATCGTGCTGGGGAGGACGAACCGAACCGGACGCCCGTGCGAAGCGGCATGCGCCGCTGCGAGCTTCAACAGGTTCCAGGTTCCCCCCACGTTGACTTCGTGGGCGACCTCGGGCACGTGCTCCGCGCGGGTCGAGAGGAGGGCCGCGAGGTGGTAGATGTCCGTGACCTCGTGCATGGCGATCAGCTGCTGCATCAATCCCTCGTCGCATACATCTCCGACGTGGACCTCGTCGCAGAGGGAGCGGGTGGACTCGGGGATCTCCTTGAGATCCGTGGCGATGATGCGAATGTCGTCGTGGGTCCGCAGGCCGTGGACCAGTCCGTGGCCGATCTCGCCCGCCGCGCCGGTCAACAGCACCGTTCGTTGCCTGGATTCGTTCACCATTCGTTGCGGCCTCCTGTCCCCACATTGTAGCCGTCATCCCCGGTCACGAGCCGACCCTGCTAGGGTGAGGGTGCATGGACCTTCCCCTCTCCGATCCGTTCGCCGATTCACCGCTGCAGCACCCGTGTCTGGACTGGGAGCAGCGGTGCACCCGCACGGGACAATCTCGGGATGCGGCCCGCGCCCTGTGGATCGACTGCTTTAAGCATGGCAGACTTCCCGGAGAGCTCGCTTCCGCGATCCACATCAAATCCGTTGAGAGTCCGGACGGCACGACCAAGTTCCTCGTCAGACTCCCCGACGGCCACGAGACCGAGTCGGTCATTCTTCCGCTGACCGGCAAGGGCGGCCGCGTCCGCAACACGCTGTGCCTCTCATCGCAGGTCGGGTGCGCCATGGGGTGTCGTTTCTGCGAGACGGCCCAGATGGGTCTGATCCGCCACCTCGGCGTGGCGGAAATCCTTCTGCAGTGGCACGTGGCGACGCATCACTTCAGGAAGGAAATCCGCAACATCGTATTCATGGGCATGGGCGAGCCGCTGGACAATGTTGAGGCGGTGATCGGAGCCATACGGGTATTGACCGATCGGCGCGGACCGTCGATGGCGTCCCGTCGAATTGCGATCTCGACCGTCGGACGGATCGACGGTATTCGCAAGCTCTCGAAGTTCGTGACCGACTCGAAGATCAGAAACCTGCGATTGGCTGTCTCGGTGAACGCATCCGACGATGAGACTCGATCCGAGATCATGCCCCTGAACCGATCCATGAACATGTCGAAGCTGCGGTCCGCGCTCGAGTCGTGGACGACGATGCACGGTGGCTCCCTGCTGCTGGAATACGTCCTCATTCCCGGCGTGAACGACGACGAGCATGCTGCGGCACGCCTTGCCGGGTGGGTCGGAGATCTTCCGGCACGGGTCAACCTGATCCCGTACAACCCCCGCCGGGACTCGCCATGGCCGGCTCCGAGCGAAGAATGCGTGGAATCGTTCCTGCGGTCCATGCAGGAGGCGGGACTGACCGTCCACCGTCGGGTCACGCAGGGCCGCTCCCTCATGGCCGCGTGCGGACAGCTCGGCAATGAGCACATCCGACGACGCACCAGGGTAAACAATGGTCTAGGGGGATGATTTCCCTTCGCGTTGACGGCGAAGCAGCTCGTCGCGCATGACACGTCGTTCGTCTGAATTCAGCCGTCCGTCACCGTCGGAATCGAACTCCTTGTACAACTCCTGCCGGCGACGTTCAGCCTCGCTCCGTCGATCGCTCCCCTCGCGTCCCCGACGCCCGGACGGACGAGCGGCACCCGGCAGTTCGGCGTATCGCTCATCACCCAGAATCGGCTTGATCTGCTGTGTGCAGGCGAGCTCGACTTCCTGCCGTTCGCCCGTCAGATCCGTGATCCCTCCGGAATCGATGGTCTCGTCGAACCGCACTCCGGGGAAAGCGCCGGACCAGAGCCGGAGTTGCTCGAATGTCCACCGAGCCGGCCCCTGCGATCGCAGGGCCGCATCCTGACGCTGCCGTATGGCATCGATTCCCGGTGCACACTGCACTCGGAGCGCTTCGAGCGAGGTCCGTTCCGAGTCTGTCAGATCCTCGCGCTCCAGCGCGGCATCGAGCGCGCGGTCGAATCGTCCCTTGCCCCACACCGTGGCGTTGAAGGTCCGATGGACCTCGGCCGCCAACCCGCTGCGGGACGGTTCGGGAAGCGATTCGAGCAGGGCATCGAAGACGGCGAGGTTCACGTCGCGGACCCCCGTACGGACCACCGCTTCCTGCTCCACGATGGCACGCATGCGGTCCCAGTTGCCGGCCCGAAGGACCTCGGACACCACCGGGGCCGCCTCCAACTCGAAACGTTCCCGGGCCGCCAGGGCCGCATCCAGTCGAATTGCATAGGACTCCACCGTCGGCTGGAGGGCGGTCCGCAGTTCACCGGGCGGCACCTGCTGATCGAGCAACGCGATCAGGTCCATGCGTTCGCCCTCCAGACGGCCCCGCTGTGTCTGGATGCGGCGGCGGATCTCGGCTCGCGCGAGCCGCCAGGAATCAATCTGGTCCTCCTTCAGGACGGCAAGGACTCCTTCCTCGAGCTCGTCCTCGAGCTGGCTGCGCTGCTGCACCCAGTCCCGGAGAATGGTCGACTGCTCAAGAAGGAATTCTCCCCAGCGATCCGCCGTACCGGTGATCTCCTCCACCGCCTGCTGCTGCTTTGAGAGTTCCTCCATCTGCTTGGCGTACTGCTCACGGATGCGGGTGCGCTCCTCCGATGACCCCGCATTGCGGATATCCCGGGACAACTGGCGACGCAACTCCTCGATCTGCTGCTGCATGGCCTCGGCACCACGACGCTGGCTGCCGACCGTGCCACCGGCCACCGGACGGGCATCCTGAAGACGTATTCGAATGGACTGGGACAGCTCGGCGAATTGAACTGCATAGTCGTCGAATACGGTCTCCAGAATGAGCAGGGATCCCACATCCAGATCGATGAGCCGAACCACGGACTCGAAGTCGGACGGCGCAAGCGAGGGAATCAGCACCGCGTCCACGTCGACGGATCGCCCTCGACCCCCGCGGCGTTGCGCCGAGGCGTCGGCAGCGACGACGGCGAGTGCGACGGCGACCATGGCGGTTCGAATGAGAATCACTGTTCACCTCGTTCGGACGAAAGGAGTCAAGGGGTATCGTAGTTGGCTTTGTCCAGGCCGGCCCGGTCTCCCGCGTTCCTCAGATAGACGACCCGAAAGTCGCCCCCATCCCCGGGTCGGAATCTCGGGTCAAGCGCCGGCTGATAGGCGGACGCCGGAATCCGCGCGAAGATCTCCGGCCCCACTGCCTGCAGGACCAACTCCGTCGATTGCTCGTCCAGGGCATCGATCCGGTCCCGGATGACATTGGTCATGCCGACGACCTCCTCCCGGGCTGGATCCAGAGGTCCCATGTAGCCGTAGCATCGGAGCATTGCCTCGGTTTCGGCATCGAGCACGATGGCTTCGGGCTCCGACCGGCGTGCCGATTCGATCCACTGCGCCCGAAGCGGCGCAAACGACTCCTCGTAGGCCTCGCTGATCTCCACGATGGCACGGGACTGCTCCGGAAGGATCCCCAGAACCTGCGCATGGTCCCGGAGGTGCCGGGCCAGCCTCTGGAAGGCCGTGGGTCGAAAAACGTCGGGAAACATGTCGCGGTACGCCAGCAACCTGAACCTCTCCGACTCCGTAGCCGGCATGCACCGTGCAATTGCATCGACATACTGCTCATTGACCATCGCCAGATCGGCCCGTGCTTCGGCTTCCCGCCGGGCCCCATCGATCCAGACGCCTGGAACACCCATGATTCGGGCATCGTGCTGCTGCGGACGGATACGCCGGAGTACACCATCACGTGCCAGAAGTGCGTTGTCGTAGTCGACGGCATAGTCGAGCAGCACCTGATAGCAGTCCCTGGCAACGGGACTGTCCCGCCCCCAGATGTCGTAGACGATGCGGGCGAGATCCAGACCTTCCCCATACACCATGGGTCGCCACGGCGAGTTGCGTCGACGCAGGGCCCTGAACACGGCATTCCAGTGTCCGAGGTCCTGATCCCGGATGGAGTCCACACTCTCGACCAGCACCGCCCACTGGTCCTCGTGCATCGAATCCCAGGCCGCAAGGGCCCGGGATCGCGACGAGGCAGTCAGGAACGGCGGGGAATCCATCGAAAGTTCCGACTGCATCGATTCGCGGATCGCCCGCTCGTACCCGGCGGGGTCGATATCTTCCGCCAATGCACGGCGCAGCTCGCGGCGGAGCTCGTCACGGCCTGCCGCCGAAGGGTCGACCGACGTGTCGTAGGGCTCGGCAGCCACCAACCGCTCGACGATGCTCGCGGTCTCGCGTCGGACGAACTGCAGATAGTCCATCACGATCTGATCGAGGATCACACGTCGCTCATCGTCGAGCTGCAGTTCCTGCGCAATCAGAGGGGCATCGACGAAACGGATGCGCGGTGCGAAATGGGGCGCGAGAAGCTGGGCGACGATCTCCTCGCCACTCCGCCCCCCCTGGACCTCCCCCCGGGCGGGCATCGCCATCAGAAGACCCATCACCATCAACAAGCACATTCGCACGGCCAGACCTCCCCAGAAGAACGGAGTCACCTTCATTCTATTGCCATCACGGCGATGGATCTCTCGGATCGCCCATGAACGAAACGGCCGTTCATTCTATGCTGGACCGCATGCAACACCACGACACGATCGTGATCGGAGCCGGCCCCATCGGACTCGAGACCGCCGCCGCCCTGCTTGAACATGGCCGCCAGGTACTGGTACTCGACTCCGGAGCGATCGGTTCGACGATCGCGTCGCTGTTCCCCCCCGCCACCAGATTCTTCTCATCGCCTGATCGCCTCGAAATCGCCGGCATGACGCTTCCCACCGTCGAGCAGGAGAAGGCGACCCGGGAGGAGTACCTGGCGTATCTCCGCGGCGTGGTCGACTCACGTTCCATCCCCGTCCGGACCTTCCACCACGTCACGGAGGCGGAACGGACATCCACCGGATTCGTCATCGAGTGCGTCCAGCGGTCCGGCCGCGGGATCCGNTACACCTGCACCGATCTGATCCTCGCCACCGGAGGAACGGGACACCATCGCACTCTCGGCATCGACGGCGAAGGCCTGCCCCACGTCCGTCACGACCTCGGCGACCCGCACCAGTATCACGGCCGCCGGGTACTCATCGTGGGCGGACGCAATGGAGCATGCGAAGCGGCGATCCGCTGCTGGCGGGCCGGCGCNCACGTCCTGCTCAGTCATCGGGGTCCCGAAGTGAACGAACGCGTGAAGTACTGGATTCGCCCCGAGCTCATGGCCCTGATCGGTGAAGGCCGCATCAGTTCATATCCCCAGACGAGTCCGCAACGGATCGACCACCGGCACGTCACGCTCAACTCACTGTCCGGCGGCGGACCCCTCGATGTCGAGGTCGACGACGTCCTGCTCATGATCGGATACGAGCACGATTCGACGCTGATGCGACNATTGCAAATCCCCCTCGAGCCCGGCACCGATGCCCCGGTGTTCGATTCCGGTTCGATGCAAACGCCGATCCCCGGTCTCTACGTGGCCGGCACGGCCACCGCCGGAACCCAGGACCGTTTCCGCGTCTACATCGAGAACTGCCACGTGCACGCGCAGCGCATCACCAACTCGATCATGGGNATCGACGGCACGACGGAGACCGAATCCAGACGTCTCGAGGAGAGCTGAAGGNATCAGCTCAACGCAGCACGGATCGCNTCGAAATCGACNTGCACCTTNGGATCGTCGCTGACCGAGTCGTAGACGACCGTTCCGGATTCGTCGATCACGAATGCCGATCGCTTGGCGACATCACGCATCCCGAAGAGATCATCGTGCAGGACATCCCATTCACGGGCCACGTCCCGGTTCATGTCGCTGAGCAGCGGGAACGGAAGTCCCAGCTCCTCGGCGAACTTGGCCGTCACGAACGGACTGTCGATGCAGATCCCGAACACCTTGGCCCCCAGTCCTTCGTAGGCGGACCAGTCGTCACGGAACGTGCAGAACTCATCGGTGCACACGGGGCTGAACGAAAGCGGGAAGAAGAGGAGCACGACCTTCTCGCTCCCGATATGTTTCCCGACGTCAATCGTCTCTCCGGGGCGGACGGGCAGCGTGAATCCACAAGCAGTGTCACCGGTTCGAATGGCCATGTCGTTCTCCTTGTAATCGACCGTGAGGTACCCTATCGCCCCGACTCGCTGCGCACAATGCGCCCGGGATCAAATGGCATCGAATGCACCGGGCAGATGCCGGATTCGCGCCGGTCGTCCGGCACGAAGTTCGACCAGGACCACATCGAAACGGATGGGAAGCGATCGCCCGGTAATCAGCGGAATCCATCCGGCCATCACCTGAAGCCGCCGTCGTTTCCCTCCGTCCACCCGCTCCGAGAGCTTCCACCGGTCCGCGTCACCGGATTTGACCTCCACCACCACCTGGCAAGCTCCACAGGGGCTGATCGCCACCAGATCGGCTTCGAGACGCCCCCGCCGCACATTCCGCGCCACCAGTCGATAACCACGACGACGCAACCACCGCCCGGCCAGACGCTCGCCCCGGCGNCCACGTGCTGCACTCACCTGCGAGCGAGAAANCGGGACATGACGATATCCACGACCTTGTCCTGCATCGCCTGAAGGTCATCGTAGATCCCGTCACTGAGGATCCCATCGACGAACTCCTGCTGGGCGGCGTTCAGGCGGCGGGAATACACCTCCTGGTACAGCGCCCGCTGGATGGAAGGCTCATAGAGCGACCGGGTGACCCCCTCCTCGACCTCGATCACCGACACCCAGATCGTNCGGCTTCCACGCACGAAGGGTTGGCTGGTCTGCCCCGGCCCAAGACCGGCCAGATGCTCCTTGTAGAAGTCCGCCACTTCGATCCCGTCGATCTTGCCGTCCGCCCCCAGCTTGAAGGTCTCCCATACGCCGTCGTCGGCCATGCCGGCCTGGCGGGCGACCACCTCGAAGGGCTCACCGGCTTCAAGTTCCTGCTGCAGCAGCTTGATGGTGTCCTCGTTGCCTTCGGTCTTGAGGCGGATACGCCCAAGCGTCACCGTCGAGGCCTGGTTGAACTGCGACTTNCTGGACTCCCAAGCCCGTTCCACGTCCTTCCACGACACCAGCACGTTCGGCTGCACCCGCTCGTTCATGAGCACCCGGATCAGCTGCTGCTCCTGCTGCAGCTTCAGGTATTCGTCGATGGTCTTGCCTTCCTGCTCGAGCATCTGGCGGTTGGCCTCGGAACTGATGCCCCCACGCTGCATGATCAGCTCGCCACGCATGTCGTTCATCCAGGCGAGAAAGCCGCCTTCCTGCTGCTCCGACAACCCGGCCCGGGCTTCGGAGAGGAAGAGTTCGTTGTAGATGACTTCACGCAACTGCCGCGACACCATCTGAACCACGTACACGCGGAACTGATCCCAGGGCATGCGCTGGTAGTCGGCGTTCAGCTGATCCATGATCGGCGTGAGGATCTCGTCGGCGAACACGGGGCGTCCATTCACCTGACCGATCAGACTGTCGACGACGATGGACTGGCCTCTGCGAACCGTGATGTCGTTGGCCGCATCGATCTCCTCCTGGACGGCCGAAGGCCCGGCGGGNTGCGGAATACGCAGACCGGCATCGACCATCGCCGCCTGCACCGCCTTGGCATCCGGGCGGACCTGCGAACTGTTGTCGGGGTTCGAGAAGTCGGCCATCGAAACCGATGAACTNCCACTGCTCCANNCGGACCCGCCNGAGCANCCGAACATGACGNCCCCNGCCAGGGCNGCGGCGACTCGACATCCGGCATGAATCGGTGGCATGGGCACNACGTGGATTCTATCGGCAACCGGAGCGTCTATACTGCTGCACTGCTCTATCTCCACGAACTCCCAGGAGGGACATCATGTCCGAGGAAACCCCCGAGATCCAGGTCGACAGNGATTGGAAGGCGGAAGCCCAGGCCGAGAAGGAGAAGCTCGCCAGCACCGAAGGCGATTCCCAGGCGGCACGAAGTCTCCCTCCCGCTGATTTCAAGGGCCTCATCGGCCTCCTCGCCTCCCAGGCCATCATGGGACTCGGGGCCATGCCCGATCCCTCCGGACGTGGTGTGGTCATCGATCTCGATGGTGCCCGCTTCGCAATCGACCTGCTCGTGGTGATCCAGGAGAAGACCAAGGGCAACCTCGAGGAGGAGGAAGCCACGGAACTCGAGACCCTGATCGTGGAACTTCGGGCCCGATTCGTGCAGGTCTCGGACCTGGTGGCCCAGCAGCAGGCCGGTGGCGTCGATACCGATGCGGCAGGCGGCGGAGACTCGGGCATCATCACGCCCTGATCCTCCCGCGGGTCACCACAGCCAGACCCCCACAAGGCGACCCGCGATCACCAGCAGGGCCAGGAACTGTGCGCCCAGAAGCCATGCGGGAAGCATCCGGCACCAGAGCACCGGCAATGCGATCGCCCAGACCAGCAGGAATCGATCGAAGACGAACCCCCTGGTAAGCATGTACAAGGCGCAGCCGAGCACCAGGGCCCAGACCTGCATTCGAGCCAGAAGGCCCAAGGCATCCTCGACCGGGATCTCGAAGGCCAGAGCGGCGAAGGCTCCCAGAGACGCCAATCCCAGCACACAGGACAGTCCCAGCAGGAAGGAAGCCCCGGCTCCTTCACCACCGAGCAGCAGGACGGTCGTTGCCATCACCCCCTGGTAGCGATCATGCTGAAGCGACAGGTCGATCTCCCCGGAGGGAATGGCGAGGTCCGGCATCGCCACCATGGCCAGGATGCAGCCGAGTGCAGCCCCCAGCGGACACAGCAGCCACCACCTGCACCAGCGGTACCTCCACAGGAAGACGACGAGGAACACGCCCACCAGCGGCAGCAGTGCTGCCCCCAGATAGGTCAGGCTTTCGAGGCGGAATCCAAGCCCGTGCAGATTCTGGTAGTCGGGACTGACCAGCCCGCCCCATCGCATCCAGAGCGGAATGCGCAGAAGCCCGGCAATGATCGACGCCAGCCACCAGGGCCAGCTTCGGACACCACAACGGCACCACACCGCGATGCAGACTCCACCGGCCAGGGCCACGGCATGAATACGACTGTGGAGCAGCACCGCAAGAAGCAGCCCGTAGAGCACCGGCCCCGCAACCGGATAGGGACGATCGTGCGCCGGAACCACTCCTCCACCGCCACCGACGCCCCAGAGCACGACCAGGAGCAGGCAGATCGCGCCGAAGACGAATGAGACCTCCCCCATCACCAGTTGGGAGAAGACCAGTTCATAGGGCAGGAGCATGAAGCCCAACATGGCCAGCAGCAACTGCGAATTCCGCAGGCCGCACCGGATCGCCAGCAGCAGCAAGGGGATGCCGCTGAGCACGAAGAACAGGCACGAGACCTGACGCAACGCATTCAGATCACCGCCCAGCCACTTGCCGATGACGGCGTAGGGCCAGATCAGAGCAGGCCCCTTGGTCTCCTGGTAGTCGATGGCGGTCTGCACCGACCATCCTTCAACCATGAGATCGTTGATCGGAACCGTGATGTACCGCTCGTCGAACCGGGCGTCCATGGCCCGGATGTCCGNCCCGAACCGAAGCAGCAGGGCCGTCAGCAGCAGGATCAGCAGCGAGACGAAGACCCACAGCCGCTCACNATTCGGTTTCACCGTCGGGACGATCAACGCACCCCTCCACGCAGGCACTGCACATTCAGATAGGACGCATCCGCACAGCGATCCAGCACCGACGGTGCGTCGCCGGGTTCGATGAGACCGGTCGACTCCTCGATGGTTGCCAGTTCGAAGCCCTGGGCCTCGAGTGAACGCAGCATGGCCAGCGGATCGTCACCGAGCTCGCGGAGCATCCAGGGCGACAACTCCACNANGAGCGCGAGATCGTGATTGGCATCCAGGACCGCCTGCATGCCGGCCAGCACCTTCGCCTCGGCCCCCTGCACGTCCATCTTGATCAGATGCACGGGACCGCCGAGACCGTCCATGATCGAATCGAGCCTGGCCACCGGAACCTCGCGACCGGTACGGCCCCGTCCGGAATGAAACAACTGGTGATCACCGGAGTTGAACGCGCTTCGATGAAAGGGCAGACGACCGTCCTCATCGCACAGGGCCTCGCTTCTGACCTGAACATGCTCCACCCCGTTGCGACGGATGTTCTCCTCGAGCATCGAGCGGTTGTCGGGATCCGGCTCGAACGCGACGACTCGCCCGTCCACACCGACCCGCCGGGCGGCGGGGACACTGAACAGCCCCACGTGCGCGCCGATGTCGATGAAGGTCATGCCCGGCTCGAGGTACCCGAGGCAGAACCGGCGAGATGCATTCTCATATCCGCCGGTCGCATGGAGTTCGAGCGTGACGCCGAAGTCCCGGGGTACCACCCGGAACACATCCCCGTCGAGCTCCACTTCACGGGGCTGACGCAGGGCNAGGATCTGCAGGGCCAGCCAGCGNAGCGGNGCGACCCGCTCGAACACGGGNCGAAGCAGCGGCGCCATGCGTGCCCGCAGTCGATTGAATCCCGAGGTAGAGCTCATGAAATCGCCGTCCAAATCAGTGTGTGGCCCAACTGGCTATCGGTCAGTCGCCCGTGAAATCTGCATCGCTCAGAGGAGATCCANGTTGATCGAATCGGCCACCAGCAGCCCCCGGGGCGTGAACCGGAGACGGCCGCGGAACCATTCCAGATGTCCGCTGCCGAGCCANCGATCGATCGCGGCACGCCGATCACCGCGTCGCCTTCCGTTCGCCAGCAGCGAATCGACCCGGGACTGCTCCATGCCGTCGAGCAGTCGCAACCCCATCATGAAGGCTTCGCCGATGCGACCGTCCTCATCGAGTTGTTCGACCATCGCGACCGGTGAGAGCCCCGATCCCTCGACGTAGGCGGCCAGCTGGGGAAGGTTCTTCCAGCGGACTCCGGCCACATGTCCCGACGCTCCCGGACCGATCGCCCACCAATCCTCGTTCCGCCAGTAGACCAGATTGTGACGACACCGCTGACCGGGGGCGGCCCAGTTGCTCACCTCGTAGTGATCGAAGCCCCGCTCGGACAGCATTTCGATGGCATGCTCGAACATGTCCGCCTCGACCTCGTTCGCGACCGGTCGAACATCCCCCCGGTCACGCCGTCGGGTCAGCGGCGTACCCGCTTCGTACACCAGCGAATAGGCACTCAGATGCTGGATGCCGAGACCCAGGGCCGTCCTTAGATCCTCGTCCCATTGCGCAAGGGTCTGCCCGGGAATCGCGAAGATCAGGTCCAGACTCAGGCGATCGATTCCAACGCTGCGAAAGTGGTCCAGGCTGCGTGGCACGGATTCGGGATCGTGCTGACGTTGCAGAGCCGCCAGTCGATCGGGACTGAAGGACTGGGCACCGAGACTGACCCGATTGACCCCCGCCTCCGCCAATGCCTGAGCTCGGGCGTAGTCGATCGTCTCGGGATTGGCTTCCACCGTCCATTCACAATCCTTCCCCAACGGGAGACGCTCCCGCACTGCGTCCATCACCCGCCGCAGCTGCTCGGGAGGAAGGATGGTCGGGGTCCCCCCTCCGACGAAGATGGTCGAGACGTTCCCCCGGAGCCGGTCTCCAAGCTCGGCAAGCTCTTCGATCATCCGATCGGCAAATGGCCCGAAGGAATCCTCACGGCCCGTCACGGTGAAAAAGTCGCAGTAATGACAGCGGTGCCGGCAGAATGGGATGTGCACGTAGACCCCTTGGACCGCGACGGGGGTGTCCAGGTGGTCCTCGATGTCGACCAGCGCAGCGGGCAGCTCCGCATCCGGAATGGACGTACACTGGTCGAGTGGAAGGCCGGGTTCGCCTTGGCCGCTGATGGTCATCGGGTCGCTCCACGGAGTTTCATCTCCGCATCGACCTACATGGTAGAGCCCACAGGGCCCGGGAGCAGAATGGGATACCAACTGATCATGCTCACCCAGGATGGTTCGGACCGCTCCTTCGACGTCCGCCAGGGCCGAACCACCATCGGACGAGGCGATCGCTGCGACGTCCGAATCAGCCTTCCCCGGATCTCGAGCCCCCACTGCGAGATCATGCTCGAGAACCAGCGGGCTCGATTGGTGAACCTGGACGACATCACGGGCACCCTCCTCAACGGCAAGGCCGTTCAGCAGGCCACCTTGGCTCACGACGACGAGGTCACCATCGGCCCCGTGACCTTTCGACTGGAGCGGACGACGACCACCGGGTCGAATGCATCGCCTCAGACCGACTGACGACCCGGCCACCGTCCGGTTCTGGACATGGTCTCGGGTACCTTCAACTGGGTGCTGCAGTGCAGGCAGCGGACCATCTGACCCCGTCCGTGCATGGGGATGGCCAGCAGACGACGACATGCCAGATTTGGGCACTTGACTCGAAACGTTCCCTGATTGGTCATAGGAATCCTCCGGGCTGAACCGGTTCAATCGACGGAATCGGGTCTCCTCTGAACCCACGATCCCGCAAATCGAAACGTCCGGGAAAATCCCCCCACGGCCCATCACTCCCGGGGGTGCTACCATGGCACCCTGCGTTCCGGACCAACCGAACGAAGAGGACCCACACCGTGAACACACCCCGGCATACCGCAGTAGTCGGCCTCCAATGGGGCGATGAAGGCAAGGGCAAGGTCGTCGATCTGCTGACTTCCGAGCACGATGTCATCGTGCGCTACAACGGCGGCGCGAATGCCGGGCACACGGTGGTCATCGGCGATGAAAAGTACGCGCTGCACCTCCTTCCCTCCGGCATCCTCTCGGGTGGCAAGACCTGCGTGATCGGCAACGGCGTCGTGGTCGATCCGGAGAAACTCCTGCAGGAGATCGAAGGCATCAGGAAGCGAGGCATCGAAATCACGCCGGACAACCTGCTGATCTCGAATCGAGCCCATGTGGTGATGCCGTATCACAAGGAGCACGATGCGGCCCTGGAGCNGGTCCTGTCCTCCGCGGCGGACTCCGGACCGGGACTCTCCATCGGCACGACCAAACGGGGCATNGGCCCGACCTACGCCGACAAGATCCATCGCTCCCTGGCCATCCGCATGGGTGAGCTCGGGGACGAGGCCCATCTGCTGGAACGACTTCGGGTCATCTGTGCGATCAGAAGCCGGGAACTCACGGCCNTGGGCGTCGAGGCTCCCCCACTTGACCCGCATGAACTGGCCACCCGGTACGCCGACTACGGGCGTCAGCTTCGGGAACACATCACGGACACCGTCTACGCCCTGCACGACTTCCGCAACGAGGGCCGATCACTCCTCTTCGAAGGAGCCAACGCGTGCCTCCTCGACATCGATCACGGGACGTTCCCCTACGTAACCAGTTCCAACTGCTCGACACTCGGCATTCCCGCCGGCACCGGTCTCTCCGCACCGTGCGCCGATGAGGTCGTCGGCATCATGAAGGCCTACACCACCCGCGTCGGATCCGGACCGTTCCCGACCGAGGACAACGGAGCCGACGGCGAGCGGATCCGTGATCGGGGCAACGAGTACGGAACCACAACGGGCCGCCCCCGCCGCTGCGGCTGGCTGGATCTCGTGGCCGTCCGCTATTCGGCCATGATCTGCGGTGCCACGAGCATCGCCTGCATGCTGCTGGACGTGCTCTCGGGGTTCGACGAACTCAAGATCTGCTCGTCCTACCGCATGCCNGACGGATCCGTGACCGAACGGTTCATACCCGATGCACGTGGACTGCTCGACGCGCAGCCGATCTGGGAAACCCTGCCCGGCTGGCAGGGCGAGATCGACGACACGCAGGATCGGGCCGACCTGCCTCCGGANGCCCTGGGATACCTGGCCCGGATCGAGGAGATCCTCGGACTGCCGATCCATCTCGTCAGCGTCGGACCAGAGCGNACCCAGACGCTCGAGGGGACCCGGTGCTGATGGCCCAGGCGAGCCCTCCGACATCCGCATCCCACGACGGCCCGGACTTCGACGTCCCGGTCGCCGATCGTCCCGGACACATCGCGGTGATCATGGACGGCAACGGACGCTGGGCCGCCGAACNCGGCGAAACTCGCAGCCAGGGACATCGGGCCGGAGCAATGGCCGCCCGTCGGATNGTCGAGGAATGCGGGGCACTCTCCATCGGAACTCTGACGCTGTATTCATTCTCGATGGAGAACTGGAAGCGACCCGCCGAGGAGGTCGACGCCCTGATGGGACTTCTCATCGAGTTCCTGCCGAAGGAACGAGAGGAGCTCCTCCGGAACAACGTACGCTTTCAGGTTATTGGCGAGCGGAGCCAACTGGCCTCGGAGGTGGTACGGGAGATCGAACTGACCGAACAGGCCACCTCCGACTGCACCGGACTGCACGTCATTCTGGCCATCAACTACTCGTCTCGACACGAAATCACACGTGCCGCGAAGTCGATCGCCCGGGACGTGCTCGAAGGCACCCTGGATTCCGACGGGATCACCGAGGAGGTGTTCGCCCAGCACCTCTACACCCGCGGCGTGCCCGATCCGGATCTGCTGATCCGCACTTCGGGCGAGTACCGTATCTCGAACTACCTGCTGTGGCAGATCAGTTACGCCGAACTGCACGTAAGCGACATGTTCTGGCCCGACTTCGACGGAGAAGCCCTGCGTGCGGCGATCCGGGACTACGCCGGGCGNCAACGCCGCTACGGGGCCATCGAATCCGAATGACCCCCAAGCAACCGCCCCGTCCGGCCGTGGCAGCGGCATGCGGAACGGGGCGGCGCGGATGCTGAAGTGCAGGGTCGAATCAGTTGGACACCTTCTGGATGTAGAGGATGCGGGGCGAGTCGTCGGACGTGTCGACCCGACTGCGATCGACGAGCATCACGTAGCGACTGTCATCCAGAATCGCATCCGGATCCGTGGCGTCCCACACCCCGGTCTCGGGATTCTGCGAGAAGGTGCGGACACGGAAGTGGACGGTGAAGACGTCACTGCGGGTGGTGATGAGGTTGGAGATCCCCGCAAAGAGCAGATTCGCCTCCTCGGCGTCTCCACCGACCATGTCACCCCCACGATAGTTTTCATGCTGCGAGAACAGGGACCACGTCGGATGCGGCGCGGGATACCAGGGACCGTTGGACCCATCCTCAAACCGGTTGGGGAACATCTCGCCGTTGACATCCGTACTGAGCGGCGAACCGATCGAAAGCACCTTGGGGGCCTCCCCACCCCACGGACCGACGGAATCGTCATCGTAGGCCGTGGGATTCCCCCCGCGAGTCATCCAGTGGTATCGGGGGGCGCCGCGACCGTTCGGACCTTCCAGGCCTTGGGGATTGAACGCACGCATGTCCGCCGCAAAGAAGTTGGGATCGCTGTTGTACCAGCCGACGAGTTCAGGGTTGGACAGGCTGCTGGACCGATCCTTGAAGCGTTTACGCTGGTAGTACTCACGGGTGAACGGATTGGTCGCGGCGAAATCGATCCGCCATGAATCGGCGTACCGATCGTGCCCCGATGCATCGTGCAACCCCTCGAAGGTCGAGGTCCCGTTCTGGTCGACGGCCAACCAGTCGAGTTCGGCGCCCGTGAAGTCACTGGTGGTCTTGTTCAGAGCGAACAACTCACCGATCCCGGCGAATCCGTTTGTACCACGCGAATGAACGTCCGTGAGGGATCCGTTCCGCAAGAGCGGGCGGGCATCCACCCGGTCCTGGTAGCTCGGCCCCGCTGTTTGACCCACTCCCGGATTTCCGGGCGAACCGGTCTCGGATCCATAGACGCCCTGGACGTCCCGATAACGCACGATGGCTTCCGACACCGAGACCCGGGGGTTGGCGTCGAATTGGACCGCCTCGCGATCGACGGACTCCAGAATGCTGCCCAGCCACCACGGGGGGGTTCCCTCGTCCGCCTGGCTGGTCCAGTCGGGAGTGCCGTGCACCATCTTGTACATGTGCGGCAGGGCCCGCATGACCTCGGTGGTCGCGGTGTTGATGTTCACCAGACCACCGGTCGGGCGACCGGAGAACCCGCCGGCATTGCCGAACTCGGGGTCGTAGCGAAGCACGCTCGAGGCCTGCACGGGCGAGTCGATCACCCCATCACTGAAACCGAGTCCGGATCCGTTCACAAGCTCCGGGTAGATGTCCCAGTTGCCGGGCCCATCGCAGACGAACAGATCCAGCACCCGCTGGGCCGCCGGAAGATCGGGAGCCGTGTGACCGATGTCCGACAGCCAGACGTCCGACCCCGCGGGCGATTCGACCTTGCCCACCGAGGCATCGGGATAGCGATCCGCAGTGCCGTACCGGCCGTACAGGCCGGCATCGACCGGAAGTCGATTGACTCGGACGTCCTCACCGGGGAACAACGACTCGGACTCGGCGGCCACGGGCTGATCCACGGTACCGAGCTCGAGTTCCAGCTGGTCCAGCATTGCCTCGGAGAACGTCCGTGTGGTGAGGACCGGGCTGGTCGCACTCGGAGGCCCGTTCTGCATCATCAGTTCGTGCCCGTACAGCATGACATTCAGCACTTCACCGATCTGCTCGAAGTTGCCGTCCTTCTGCAGCATCTGGAATCCGTAGGGCATCAGTTCACGCTGGCCGTTGATGCCGTCGTAGCCGTAGTACCCCTTGTCGGCGAGGTTGAAGATGTGCCGCCCCGTGCCTGCGCCGGTCTGGGATTCCAGAACCGCGCCCGAGTCGAATCCCTGGCCCGCAGGGAAAGGCGTGGTGCCGGTCCAGTTGCTCACCTGCGGATTCTGGAGATCGATTCCGTAGGTGATGCCGTTGGAGTAGGTGGACACGAACGGGCCGTCCATGTCGAAGAACGTGGGTTTGCGGCAGGAGTAGAACCACAGCGGACGGTTTCCGAAACCGAGAATGGTCCGGGGCAGACGATAGTTGCGGGTCATCCAGGGCGATCCCGAGGCCGTGGCCGACGATCCTGCGGACCAGTAGGCACTTCCCGGCAGCGGAAGTTCGGGAGGGCACGCGGAGGTCGAACCGGGCGGACACGGTTCGCCGTGGGTGCCATCCGGATCGGAAGCCGAATCGAAGATCGCACCCCAGGCGAGCACGGAGTTGGCCGGCGCTGTTCCGAACGACCCCTCGGTGCCGTCGAAGAAGTAGCGTTGGCCGATCGTGCGCTGGTCGGCATTGAGCAGCCGGATCTGACAGGGGATGCCGTCGGACTGGAACGAACCCCCCGTCTGTTCCATGCCTTCGTAGACCGTGCCGTCGAGCTCGTCGGTGGAGAGCGGTCCCGTGCCGGCGGAGGCGGATCCCGTGAACGACGATCGTCCCTTGGACCGTGTGACCTGTCCCTTGCCCACGATGTACCGCGGCGCCGAGCGGTCCATGTGGTTGATGGGACCGGGAAACTCGGAGACATTGGTGGCGATGGAAGCCGCATCCGAGGGATAGTCCGGATCGACGCCCCACGCACGCGTGTAGCGGGCCCACTGGCACCATCGCATCGAATCGGGACTGCTCTTGGCGCCCCAGGTGGAGCCGTCGGCCAATGCGGGGATCCGAAGGTCCATGGCCGCCACACGTTCCGTCGCATCCTGGCCGGTCAGCAGCAGATCGTAGATGTCGCTGTCGAGGCGGTCCTCCAGTTCCTCGAAGACGGGCTGGGTGGGGAACGTGGCCGATGCCTGCCCCTGGTTGCCGCCTCCGCCGGGACCACCACCCCCGCCAACCTCGATCACGGATTCGATCTCACCGAGTTCCAGCAGGGACGGAATTCGCTCCTGCGGCAGGACGGTGCTCACGACTTCGTGGAACTCGTCGTCGTCGGAAGAGGACGGCTCTCCGGTCCGGTCCACCACCACATCGTGCACGTACTCGTAGGTGCCCGGCCCCAGCTGGGTGAATTTCGGATCAGCCACTCCGTCGCCGTTGTTGTCGACCGGTTCGCGCAGGAGTCGCCAGTGGGTTCGCTTGAGGGCCACGGCGACTCCCTCGGTGACATCCGGATCACCGACGGGCGAATCGAAGTCCTCGATGTCGAGCGACCAGTCGTTGCCGGCCGACCCATCAAGATCCACGCGGCAGATCAGATCGCCGGGAAAGATCTCCAGGATGCCGTCGGTCGCGGCCAGTGACTCCTCGGGAAGGGCCCGCTCCGCGACACCGTTCCCGTCCTCGTCGCGAAGCAGGGTGAAACGGTGCGGCTGGTAGGTGATCAGGTCCGGGTTGTCCGGATCGTACGGCCAGACGCCGACCCACTGGTCGAGGANCCCGTTGGCTCGACCGTCGTCACCATGGAATGCGAAGTGATCCTCGGCGTTGAGATCGAGGAAATCGATCCACCGTAGATGTTCGACCCGCTCATCCACGTCGGTGAGATCGAAGCCGGTCGCGTAGAGCACGAGGGTGAACGGGGCCTCGGGCGTGGCGGGCGGCAGGTACAGCGGAAGCCGGGCCGCGGCACGTTGCGGCAGGTTCCAGGGGGCGGAGCCGCTGTTGTACGCGTACTGAGAAGTGTAGGAGTTGTCGTACCCCTCCTCGCTCATCTGCACCAGCCGATCGTCCACGACGACATCCCGGCCGAACAGGGACACCTTGTAGAGCGGCAGCCGTCGATCGAGGAATCCCGTAGTGGGATTGCGACCGAAAAGCGGGAGCGGNCGATCGTAGGGGTTGGCGATCTGCACGACGGCGATGGACACCGGCTCCTCCAGCTCATCGCCGAGGATCTCGCGGGTCTCGTCGACGTTCGTCTCGGTACCGGCGGCGACGATGTCGGCCTCATCCTCGTCCCCNTCCGAGTACATCAGGAAGAGCCGATCGGAATCATCGTTGCTCCATTCGTAGCGGTTGTTGCCGGATCCGGCCGTTCGTTGACCGCCGGGCTTGAACGGCTTGACGACGTGGGCGACGAAGGCCTCCATGATGAAGGGCTGCATCTCCATGCCGAGATAGGCCGGCTCCTCGGTACCGGTGGTGTACGCCGGATCGAGTTCGGACTGTCCGGGATCCACAAGAAGTTCGTCGCTGAAGATCGGAACCCGCACCGGCCCGTAGTCGCGCGTCCCGTCGTAGATCGTGCCGGTGTTCTGGATGTTCTGGCTGTAGAGCGGCGCATCCGAATCGGGGTCCCGCCAGGACAGGATGTTGGCCGCGTAGGAGGCGGCAAGAGCCCGGGTGGACTCCCGGGCGTCCAGATCGTCGGTGACGTCGGTGGGATCGTCGAACAGGTTGCGGCTGATGGGATTCGCGGCCAGCAGGGCGCCGGGATTCATGGCACCACTGTGGAGGGCGAGGTAGAGCGCGTAGGGAAGTCGCTGGGAGAACGTCAGCGGCCGGTAGACGGACGTGCCGCCGATGATCTGCCGCACGTCGATCACCCGCTCGTGTTCACGCAGGTCGAGTTTGGTCCGCATCTGGTCGTAGAACGACCTCAGGACCGTTCCGGTGCTGTTGCGGACGTTTCCGAAGGCACCGTCGGCCCGACCGAACGCCGCCTGCGCCTGATTGGTCCACTGTTGGCCGGCCGTGCCGAGCAGGATGGANNCTGGACCGGTCTTCGTGCCCTGCGGCGGGCCGACCAGACGGGTCAAATCCGCGGGCGGCCCCAACGGGTAACCGTGAATGGAGAAGGCCGGATCAGCAACACCGTTGGCATCGTAGACCGTGGTCCGGTTGCCCCGATACTCCCACCACAGATGGGGCGGCAGCAGATCGTTTCGGGCGGCGTTGTACATGGTGAGCTTGCGGCNGTTGTCGAAGAACAGCTGGCGGTTGGACAGCTGATCGACCAGCTCGGACTGCTCCTGCCGGTGCCGGGCCGACCGGAGCGGGTGGATGAACTCGTCGCTGTTGTTGATGTCCGTGAATCCGTAGTCGCCGGTGGCACGTTCAAACCGCGACATCAGCCAAGGCTGGTTGTTGCCCTCGCTGGAGCGGAGCTCGATCTCGTCGGCCATGGTGAACGGCGTGAAGCTCATGCGGGGATTCAACGGATCGCTTCCCGCGTTGCGGAAGAAGAACAGGCGGTTGACCTGTGAGTTGATGTCGCTGTTCTCGGGGAACCAGGAGTTCAGCTGGACGCTGGTCTCGGTCAGCAGATCGCCGCCGGTCCCGTCGCGGAAGTACTTGGCCTGCCACAACGGATAGATCTCCGCCGCGGACCCCTGCTCCGCCGGGAACAGGTCGATCACATCCTCACCACCGTCGTAATAGCCCACCAGCTTGTAGGAGCTCTGGGGAAGTCCGACGTCCACGTACAGGTTGTTGAAGCCGGTGGAGTGGGCGGGTGCATCGAAGAAACCGACGTTCCACGAATCGTGGGTGTACGGCCCCCAGTTGTACGTGTCGTCGTTCGAATCGCGCTTCCATCCACCGTTGTCGTTGCCATTGATCCACGCCGCGTTCTGCCCCACCAGGGCNAGGTCCGCCGGTGTCCAGCCGCGGGTTCGCGCCCGGAGATCGCCGTTGGTGAAGTAGGTGTCGGACTTGATGAACCGGGTCGCGGTGTTGGCGTTCAGTCGTCCGCCGTTGTCGGTGACGGACACCCCCACGATCTGCATGGTTCCTTCGCTGCCGCGTCCGGGAACGTGGAACCAGAAGGAGTCGGTGAAGCCGTCGCCGTCGGCGTCGGCCAGGACGCGGGACACGTGCCACCGGGCCGAACCGCGGCTGAACTCGTCCTCCGGTCGCTCACCGTTGGCACCGTCNTCGAGCGACTCCAGCACCTCNCCNCTGCCGCCGCCGGAGAGNACCGTGTCGCCGTCGAGGTTCGAGAGGTCGTAGAAGTTGGGCGGGACGAGATCCGCATTGCCGAACTCGAGCGCCGCCCCCTGTGCGAAGGCGTAGCCTGCATAGTCGAACCACCGGATCCATCGACCCCAGAACTCGGAAGGTGTGGTGAAGAACGTAGTGCCGGAATCGTCGTTCCGCAGCGCGATTCCGCCGGCCGACGGGGCCAGCGGCAACCACTGTTCGATCGGGACGTGGTGGTCGCGTTGGAGACCNCCGAAGTAGAAGAANCCGTCCGGGGCCGCCACGGCGATGCTCGAGGGATCAAGGATGGCCTCGGTCGACAACGCGTTGTGCACCGGCGACCGCACGCCGGTGACGTCGGCGATGTCGCGGCAGATCCGCCAGTCGTTGCCCGGCCGGGCCAGGTTGGTCAGATGGTTGTAGTGGGAGAAGCCGTCGACATTGGTTTCCCGGCTGAGTCCCATGCGGTCGTAGTTCCCGGTCGCAATCCGCTGGGGCTCCAGACTTCGCAGCCACCGGGTGTCGCTGGTGCCGGGCTGACCGGGCGGGTTGTCGATCGAGAACTGGATGGAGTTCGACGGCACGGTGTCGAACAGACCGGTCACGTTCGGTCCCGGCGGCAGGACGTCGAGTTCATTGAAGCCGTGCCAGGCAGCACCGTAATCGGGCCAGTTGGTCCAGGGCACGACTTCGTAGGGTGCGTAGTTCCAGGCGAAGTTGCGGTCCACCTCGTAGCGGGACTGGCTTCCGCCGAACTCACTGAAGAAGCTGGCACCCGACAGGGGCAGCCGACGATCCTCGAGGAATCGCGACGACACTTCGGGAGGCAGCGGCGCGATGTTGAGCAGCGACTGGACCATCGAGGAGGATCCGACCGTCGTATCGACCAGCGTGGGATCGATCTCGCGGACGAACAGCGCTTCGCTGATCTCCCGCGCGATGTCCTCGGCGATGACGCCGGCCGCAGCATCGACGTTCACGGTGCGACGCTGCGCCTTGGCGGTCTGACGAATCCCCTGCGCACTGGAGAGATACGCCGAGGCGATGATCACCAGCAGCACCAGGGCCCCCGCGACGAGGACCAGTGCGTTGCCGCGACGCTCCCCCGGGGAGGTCGGCGTGTTTCTCGTGGTGTTCATCGACCACCTCCTGCAAAGCCCCCGCGGGCCTGTTCGGGAATCTCGACCACGAACTGGTAGACCTGCCCCTGCTCGAGCCGTCCCTGCGGATCGTTGATCGTCATGGTGATGCGCAGGGCCGACGGCCATGGGGTGAAGCTCCGATCCCGCTCGAAGACCAGGTTGTTTCCCGACCCGGTGTTGTTTCCCTGCTCGNTCAGGGGCAGGGCCGGCCGATNCCGGTTGTATCCGAACGTGGCCCAGTACTCCTCGTACGCAGACTGGCCACCAAAGGTCGGAAATTCCTGATCAATTGCGTAGGGGTCGATCGCGTAGGCCGCCGCGGTGGGCTGCGAACTCATCGAAGCGGGAGTTGGGGTGTTCTGCAGNTCGGGCGGGNANTTCNCATNGAANTCNGCGTAGGGCATNACGCCCCGNTCGATGTCCCGNAGNCCNAACCANCGCTGNCCGAGCCACGGATCACCGTTGCCGTCCAGCAGCGAATCNTCGGCCGAGTAGTTGACCCCGTACCAGTACTGGTCGTCCTGTCGGGCATTCGGNCTCTCGACCCAGGCACTGCCGGCCCCTTCTNCGTACGTCCACTCGACGGAGAACGAGGAGCAGCTCGACCCCAGGGCGTGGTTGGTGAGGGCCTGGTCGACGGAGGACATGCTCGGGGCGGTCCGCTCCACCCGGGGGCGTCGGACCACGTCCTTCATGAAGAACCGCTGATCGAGATACGGACTGCCGTCCAATCCGAAGAGGTTGCCCTCCAGCACGTCGCGGGTCTGCATCTCGGGCAGGAAATCACCATCCTGGTCGACATCCTGCAGGTCGTCGTAGGTGCCGTCCTCTCCGAAGTGCATGCACCGCCGCAGGAAGTTCTCGCGGGGATTGCTGCGGGCACGACTGGTCTGAACCATCTCCCGGACCTCGTCGATCGGAATCGCGGCCACGTCGACCCGGCCGTAGGTGAGCACGGGCGGGTCGGCGTTCAGCGTGTAGCTGCCGTCGTCGAGCTGGGCCGCCCCCGGGAAGCAGGGGCGGGCATCGTTCGGAAAGATGCTCTGGGCGGAGGGTACGTTGCGGAGGTACTGCCGCTTCTTGTACCCGCCGGGGAACATCTCGTCGTCGTCGGCGAGCAGGATCGTGTGCCGGGCGAGAATCCACNGCCGGGCGTCGGGCTGGGTGGCATTGATGTAGCGGTCGTCCGCTTCGGGCACCTGCTGCTCGTAGAGCACGCCGAGATCGCTGTTGCTGCTGTAGTTGATCGAACCGCGGTAGTTGGTGTAGATGGTGGGCAGCCAGTCGGACTCGTCCAGACCGGGGTTGTCGTACCGCCACGGCACCAGTTCCTCGCCGTCGGCCTCCAGTTGTTCGAGATCGGGGTCGTGGGCGAAGCCGACGGGTGGAAGATTGGTGGGCGGATTGGAATCCAACTGGTAGTCGATGTCGTGGTAGGGCTGCATGCCCGGCAACTGGATGCCGTGCCCGTAGGTCACGAATGCAGTCTGCGACTGGGCACTGGGAAGACTGCCCACCGTGGTGCCTTCGCCGATGACCTGGGAGGACGTGGGTGAATCCACGAAGAAGCAGAGCTGGTCGCACCGGATGGCGGCCGAATCGTCGAGCACCGGATTCAGCAGACCGGGCTCCTGCCCCTGCCGCCCGCCCTGGTTCCACTCGACGACGTTGACGTCGTTGGGAACCTCGACGGATCGAATGACGAGGAAGCCGTCCCCGGTCATGTTGGCGATGTCCTCCCGGATCCGGGCCTCGATGGCCGCGGCNTCCTGCATGATGTCCACGGTCGCCTGCCCGGTGGACGTCACATCGGTCGCCACCTTGAAGATGCGGCCCGTGACCACCACGATGGCCAAGAGCACACCGACGGCCACCAGAATCTCGGTCAGGGTGAATGCGCGGCGCTCGGATGTCGGATGGATGCGCATCACAACTCCTCCACCAGGATGTAGACGGGTGTGAAGTTCCATTCGTTTCCGTCGCCGTCGGTGAAGCCGCCGGGGATGTACCACAGTCGGGATACCGCGGGACCTCCGACCACTCCTCCGTCCGGAGGTACGACCATGCCCCGCGCGTAGACGAAGTCTCCGTCGTCCCGGGCGTTGGAGGGCAGGATCAGACTTCCGGTCTGGGGCACCCGACGCTCCGGGTTGTAGGCGAACCCCGCAGCGTCGATTTCGGCAATGTGCACCGAGTCCTCCGCCAGGGGGGGGACCGGAAAGGCCAGTTCGACGTGCGTGGTGGGATCGTCCTTGCGGGTCCGGCCGACGGCCACCCGGTTGACGATTCCGTTCTGGTCCACGATCCATTGCCCCGGACACTGCCAGCAGTCGTCGTTGAGCATGGGATCATAGGAATCTCCGGCGTCCGCATTCGGCAGGATCCACTGCGCACGATCCTCGGGAAAACCGATGCCCTGTCCGACTCGCCACGGCTGGTAGTCGTTGGCCCCGCTCTCGAGGTCCAGCGTCCATGGGACGGTGATCCGACCGTCGGCATCGGCCTGCACCGCCCACGGGGGCTGGTCCCCCTGCAGCGGCTGGACCCGATAGACCAGAACGGCCACGAAGACCTTGTCGCCCGCGCGACGGAACATGCAGTCCCAGTAGTAGCGGGGTGCGCGGCCGGAATCGTCGAACTTGGGGTACTGACGTTCGGTCTGCTCGATGACCACCAGCGGTGCTCGGATGCCGTCGAGGATGGTGGAGGGATCGTCGTTCTGATGGCCGGCGTAGGGAATCCCGCCGTAGGAGGAGAGCGCGGGGCCGATCCACGGATCGGAACCGTCCTCGGTGACCGTCGTCACGTCGACCCCGTACTCGGCGTGGGTGTTGAAGAGATCCAGTGCGCCCGCAGCGGGACCACCGGAAGCCCCCCCCACGACCACGGCGGGACGAAGCCACGGAAAGTCACCGGAGGTGACGTCCCAGGGCGGCGGGTTCTGCGAATCGATCTCCACGTAGCCGAAACTGCCCTCGGGGATGCGCGATCGCAGCAACGACATGGCATTGCGAGCCACCAGCGGCCCCACCTGATCGTCCATCGCCTTCTGCTGCTGGGCGATGCCCGCGGGGAACAGCGTGGCGATGCTGATGATCCCGATGCCGAGAATGAAGATCGCCATCAGCAGCTCGACAAGCGAGAAGCCGCGACGATCTTCGTGCACGATTCGTTGGTTCGCGTTCACTTGGTCACCGTCCCCGAGAACTTGTTGAAGTAGTACACATGACCGTTGGTCTTGGCGAAGCGGCTCAGGTCGCCGGTCCGGGCCGTGGCGTCGACCCATCGGATCTGGTCGTCGAGGTCGGGATCCGGCAGATGCCCCCCGTAGTAGTCGGCGGCTTCCTGGTAGTCGAAGATCGCGAAGAAGGGCGCGACCAGCACGTACGGTTCACTCTCGTCCCGGTCCAGACCGTAGTACAGGAGCGTCCCCTCCTCGATGGTGTCGTCACCGTCCGAGTTGTAGGCGACCTCCGTCAATCCGAGGGTGGTGTCGTAGTCCTGTCCCGGCTCGGGCACGCCGGCCGTGCCCCCGCTGACCGTGGGACGGCAGGCGTCGGTCAGGCACCAGTCCCGGTAGGGGTTCTGGCCGATCGCTCCGGGATCGACCACCCGCTGGGCGCGATCTCCGTTGAAGTCGACGAAGGCCAGCGACGACCCCGTGTCCTGGAAGGTCTGCCGCATGGAACCGTCGGGCTCGAAGAAGATGCCCAGCACCACCCCCGGCGACTCGTCCGAATCGGTGCCCTTCATCCGGGCGAGATTCGACTGGCTCAGCCAGGTGTCGCTCTCGAGCACGGCCCCCTCCCGGGCACGGGCGATGTTCGAGGCGGGCGCGGCGATCATCATGCCTTCGGGAAGCAGGCGGGGCTTCACACCCTTGGCGGGCTCGAACCGCAGCCCCATCTGGGACTCGGTCTGCCCCGAATACACGCTGAACTCGAGCTCGTAGTAGGCATACTCGTTGAGATGGATGTCACCGGTCTCGACGGCGATGACGACCGCGATCTGCTGGGATTCGGTGCCGGTTCGAACCGGACGGAACACGACCATGGTTCGCTTGCGCTGCTCGATGGCCAGGGCCCGCGCGTTGTCGAGGGCGGTGCTGACCGTGTTGGCGGCGACCGAGTGCCGGGAATCACTTACCAGCGCCCGGTAGGCCACCAGCGTGACGACGGAGACGATGCTGACGATCACGATCACCGCCAGCAGCTCGATGAGCGTGAAGGCCCGCAACCGCAGGGTGCTGGATACGCGGCTCACCATGTGCGCACCTCGTACGAATAGATGTTGTCCAGCGCGTCGTCGAAACCGTCGTCGCTGGGATCGGGATCGTATCCGTCCACGAGGGGCTGATCGTTGTGGATGTTGCCGAACTTGCCGTCGGGCCCGGCCGACACGAAGTAGGCCCGCCCCTGCAGGGCGGAGCCGAGCAACTGCTCCTCCTTGGTGCGTATGGTCCGGTCCTCGTCCTGCCGCTTGGTGTTGCCGAAGGATCCGCCGTCGTTCTGGTCGTCCCAGTCGCGGCCGGGCAGCACCACGACGATCGGGTTGCCCCAGGCGTCGACGGGAAGAATGCCCGGCTCCTCGTCCCCGTTGCCCAACTGATAGAGAATGGGCAGGATGAGCCCCGGATCCATCGAAGTGATGATCTCGCGGGACGCGGGATGGTTGCGAAGCATCCAGAAGCAGGTGGCGCTGACCCCCCGGTAGACATCATCGTCGGTTACGAAGGTCGAGCAGCCCGAGAGCTGAGACCACATGAGACAGCGGAGATCAAGCTCGGAGGGCAGACCGCCCTGCCGGTAGTCCAGCACCGCGGCGTCCAGATCGTCGCATCGATCGCAAGCGGACGACGCGCCGGCGATCGCATCCCCGGGATCGACCATGTAGCGGGGCACGAGATCGCCGTCGTACCCGTAGGAGAACGAGGATCGGGCATCCTCCACCATCCGCGCCGACATCGCGCTGTCGAGCAGTCGCAGGGCGTTCTCGGTGCGCTGGACCTCGGACCCCTGCAACACGGCGGATCCGATGCTGAGCGACAGGGCGACCAGCACGCTGATCACCACGATCACCACCATCATCTCCACCAGCGTCCACGCTCTTCGAACGGCGTGCATCTGATTCACGATCCGACCTCCACGATGTTGTCCCGATTGACCTCTTCGGTCTCGGGCACGGGGTACTGCGGACTGCTGCCGGGAATGGAGCCCCAGTTGTAGTGCCAGTCGTCATTGAAGCTCGAGCCGTCGTTTCCACCCACACCGGCGGCATCGTTCCGCTGCCAGTTGTTGATGCGCCGATCGGGACCGGCCGACAGGAACGCGAACTCGCCCGACTGGAGCTCGTAGCTCGTCAGGCTGTCCCCTTTCCGGTTCTTGCCGTCCATGGTTGCGTTGTAGTCACCCCACAGGTCGTCGCCGCTGGGAACCAGAAACTCGGTCGACGAACCCGGTTCGAAGTCCCACGGCCGCAGAGCGATGAACTGCGACATGGTCGGACAATAGGGCTGCTTGGTGGCCGGGTAGCGTTGAGCGGGGTTGTTGCCCGGATAGTTGAGCCGGTAGAAGCGGATGGGCGTGCCCCACGCATCGCAGATCACGTGGGCTCCACGTGAAGGATCCTGATCGTAGCCCTCGTCTCCCTCGAAGAGCACCGCCGGCTGACCGCTGGCGGCGTCGATGCTGGTTCCGTCCCAGACGCCATCGGTCGAGACCAGTCGACCGATCACTCCCCGACCCGGCAGCGCCATGTACGGGCCGAGCAACGGGCCGTTGTCGCTCACCTTTCCGGCCGCGAACCGCTCCACCCGTCCCGACAGCGTGCCCTTGTCCGCTCGGGCGTAGGTCGAGGTCCAGACTCCGTCGGNCCCCGGNTTGCGAATCCCCCACCGCTCCGATTNATCCTGGATGCTGACGGACGAACTGCCGGGGGGGCCGTAGTCCTCACCGACCTCGCACTGCGGATCCCACCCGTACCCGTCCATGCCGTGCCCACCGTAGCCGAGAAGATATTCCGCGGGGGTGGTGATCGAGTAGTAGCCCTGCATCCGTTCGAAGATGTTCCCGTCGTCCAGCGGCGGCGGCTGCATCAACGAGCGGCTCTCNTCGAGCAGCGGAGGGAGATACCCGACGTCCTCGCGGAAGGCCACCATGCCCTGGGACATGGAGTTCATCGTGGTGGCGGTGGAAGCACCGCGGGCCGATTCCCGGGCACCGGACACGGCGATGACCAGCACGGAGACCAGCAGTGCGATGATTCCCATCACCACCACCAGCTCCACCAGGGTGAAACCGGATGGCCGACTCTGAGATCGTGGANGATGATGGTGCGTGGACATGCGGAGCTTCCTTCGGAGCATCACTTGGAAACCGACTCGATCATGGAGACCAGCGGCAGGAACAACGCCAGCACGATCGTGCCGACCACGCCGCCGAGGACCACCACCAGCAGCGGCTCGAGGAGACTGAGNAGCGCCTGAACGGCCACGTCGACCTCTTCGTCGTAGTTGTCCGCGACCTTCATGAGCATGACGTCCAGGTCACCCGTCTCCTCGCCGACGTCGATCATGTTGACGACCAGCGAGTCGCACACCTTGGCTTCGCGCAGCGGTTCGGCGAAGGTCTCGCCTTCGCGGATGGAGTCGTACACCCGCCCGAGCGCCCGCTCGAAGACCCAGTTGCCCGATGTCTCGCGGGTGATGTTGATGGCCTCGAGGATGGGAACACCCGCGGAGATGAGGGTGCCCAGGGTCCGGGTGAACCGGGCCACCGAGGTCTTCTCGATCAGGTTGCCCACGACCGGAAGTCGCAGCACGATCCAGTCGGTCGACGCCCGTCCGAAATTGGTCTTCCGGATCAGCTTGAAGAACGAGAAGATCAGGAACGGCGAGGCGACGATCACCGCCCAGCCGGGCACGTTCTGCCCCGGCATGGTACCCGCGACCCAGGCACTGGCATCGATGAGCCACATCGTCAGACCGGGGAGTTCCACTTCGAAGTCGTTGAAGATGTCCTGGAACTTGGGAATGACGAAGTACATGATGCCGGTCACGATCACCACCGCGATGATGATGACCACGATCGGATAGATCATGGCGCCCTTGATCTTCGCCTTGAGTCGCTGGGCCTTCTCCATGAAGTTGGCCAGCCGCTGGAGGATCAGGTCGATCACACCACCGATCTCACCGGCGTTCACCATCTTGGAGTACAGGCGGTCGAAGGCCTTGGGATGCTTGGCCATCGAATCCGACAGCGTCGATCCGGCCTCGACGTCCTCGACGATGTCGCTGAGGATGTTCTTGAACCGACCGGGCTTCTGCTGCGACTCGAGGATCTGCAGCGAACGCAGCAGCGGCAGACCCGCGTCCTGCAGCGTGGACAGCTGCCGGGTGAACTGCGTGATCTTCTTCTTCTTGACCGGGCCGATGTTCAGCGAGAGGTTGATCTCCCCCTTCTTCTTGCCCTTCTTGGCCGAACGGGGGGCCTTCTTCTTCTTGCCCTTCTTGCCGCCCTCGGCGGCTCCGCCCTTGACCTTCTGTTCGCGCACGGACGTGGGAAAGAACCCCTGGCCGCGAATCTGCTGGATCGCATCATCGCTGGAACTGGCGTCCACCACCCCCTTCTGGGGCTTGCCACCGGCATCAAGTGCTTCGTACTGGTAAGTCGTCATGTCCTACGGCCCTGACCCCTGGGGATCAGACCTCCTCGCTGATGGTTTCCCTGAGAACTTCGTCGATGGTGGTCCGGCCGTCGTAGATCGACAGCAGGCCGGATTCCCGGAGCGTGCGCATGCCGCGCTTCCTGGACTCCTGACGCAGCAACGCCGTGGACGCCTGCGACATGATCATCTCGCGAATGAGATCGTCGAGCACCATCATCTCGAACACCGCGAGCCGCCCCTTGTAGCCGCTCGAGTTGCAGGCACTGCAGCCGGTTCCACGGAAGAAGGTGCGACCAGCCACGTCGTCGGAACGCAGTTCGAGCTCCATGAGCTCGGCCTCCGACGGGACGTACTCTTCCTTGCACTTGGAACAGATCCTGCGCACCAGGCGCTGGGCGATGATCGCCTCGAGGGTCGCGGTGAGCAGGA
>PAAB01000020.1:25023-59969 GCA_002591705.1 Phycisphaerae bacterium | reverse complement strand
GGAGGGGGAGCCGGCGGCGGTGGCTTGCGAACAATGGGTGGGGTGTAGAAGAAGGAACGTCCATTGAAGCGATCCACATCCGTCTGCATGTTCTGTTCGTGGCGAGCAAGCAGTTTGTCGAGCGAATCGTCGGATTTCGGATCGTCCAGGAAGATGGTCTGTCCGGATCGATAGAGGTTCGGCGTCATGAAGATCAGGAACAGCACGATCACTCCGAGAGCCCCGACGCTGAAGGTCATGGGGTTCACGAGCGAATTGGATCGGTTCGACTTCATCGCGTTCGCACCCACGCTTCCAGGGACAGGCGGGTGCGGACATCCTTGTTGCCCGCCTTGTCGATTCTGATGCTGGTCACCGATTCGATTCCCGGATGGGCTTCAAGGTCCGCGATGATCTGGATCGCCTTGGCGGGGGTGGTGGTGAAGTCCAGTTCCCCCTTGATGCGTTCGATCTTCTCTCCGGCTCGGGCGATTCCGGGCAGCAGACTGGCCTTGATGGTGTTGCTCTGCGACTGAAAGAAGGTGTCGTTCTTGATGCCCTGGCGGGACATGATCTCCTGCACGATCTCGATCAGGGCCAGTGAACCATCGGACTTGGCGTTCGGCAGGTCGATTGCGCCGTAGGTCATGGCTGCGTTGCGTGACTTCGGGTCCAGCGAAATCGACTGGCTGGTCCGGGTGAGGTCGCTCTCCATCCGGTCGGCGGTTTCCGCCCAGGCGGTGCCGGTGGGTTCCAGGAACTGGGCCCAGACGAGGAATGCCACCATGAAGATCGTGGCGCCCACGATCCACTGCCAGAATGGTTCCATTGCGCGAAAGCGATCGATCTGTTCGGTGGTGCTGATCTTCACGAGCCGCCATCCTTCTGCAGTTCCCGCATGTGCTTGAGGAGGGCCTGGAACTCGTCCTTCATGCGGGTCTTCGCTTCGGGATCCCGGGTTCGCTTGCGAGCTTCAGCAATTTCCTGGAGTTTGATCCTGGCCTCTTCGAGGCTCATGGCCTGAATCTGCTCGGTGGTCAGCGGTTCCGGCACGGTGCCCGTGGGGACCGAGGAAAGGTCGCCGGCGCGGTCGTCCGCGTCACCCCGTGATGCAAGTCCGCTGCCCGACGAGGTGGGGCGGGGAGTACGGCCGCTACCCGAACTGCCGGGCCGGGAGGCGGTGGCCGAACTGCCGCCGGACGGACGGGGTGTTCCCGCGTCGGTCGTTTCAACGGGCCGCGGCGCCGGTACGGTGGCGGGGGGAGGTGAGGAGGGACTCGAGGTGGAGGCGACGGCCTCGGTGCCGTCTGCCCAGTTGCCGTCCGCGTCCTGACCACTCTTGCGTTCGGAAAGCGTCCACGTGCCGAAGTCCTGCTCGAGGTCGTAGGCGGGGCGATACTGCGGACGTTTCACGCTGGCACTGATGTCGAACGATCGATTGCCGAAGGTTTCCGAGTCCTCCCAGCGAAGGGTGACATCCGTGAATACCCCCGAGTCCTCGAGCATGGCCTTCATGCGCGTGGCAAGGGCGGCGGATGCTTCGCCGCTGCTGGGCATCGCCATTCCCTGGATTCGTATGGGCTCGCCGTGACCGAGTCGGATGGAATCGATCTCGATCCCCTCCGGAGTGTTGGAGGCGATGTCCGCCAGAAGTTTGGACATCGGCCATGATTCACTCATCAACGCCCCGTACATGACCTGCTGGTCACGATTCTCCTCGAACAGGCGTACTTGTTCATCCAGCCCGGGGTGCATCACCGAAAGCAGGGCGACGCGGCTTCCGTGGAATACGAGCGGCCCGATCGCGAGCACGACGACGGCCAGCAGGACCAGGCTGGCGGCGACATCCAGCGAGGAAAGTCGCTGGCTTGTGAACTCACCGATGGTCGGCGTCTCTTCGGGCAGCCGGTCCTGGAACATGGTCAGCGGGACCAGTTCGTCGGACATCGCGAGGGCGGCACCGACCGACAATCCCCACTCGTTGATCCATTCCGGATCGAGACTGCACCCCTGGACACGCTCCGCCATGGAGGCAACGACGCTTTCCGGAAGGTGCAGCATCCGCGGGGGGGTTTCGACGGTGATGGACGAAATCGTATCTTCCGCCAGTCGGCGGGACGATTCGACCGTACTGCCGGAGTTGATGGCGGTCTCGAGGAGAAGATGCTGGAGTTTGGCGCGGGTGGTGGCGACGTCGGGGAGATGTTCCTTGGTGGTGCGAACGTGCACCCGCTCTTGCTGGGCCATCACCAGAGAGACGGTTCCGTCCTCGCGGTCGATCCAGACCGCAGGCTCCTTCGGATGCAGGCCGCCGACCAGCGACGCAAGAGCTGCAATGTCCGGAATGAACAGCGGCGCCGGTTCCAGGTCGGGTCCGGTGAAGGTGGATGCATCCGGCCAGGCGAGGATCAGCCCGGTGCGGGTCGTGGCATGGGCCGGTGCGGGCAGCATGGCGGCTGCCGTACGGCGCATGGGCGCTGTTCCGAGCAGCTTGGTTTCGGTCTGCAGTTGGAGGGCTTCCTCAAGCTGCTCCGGCTCCGCCTCGGGCAGGCTGCAGGTTCGACAGACGATGGACGAGCCCGGAATGAGTACCCGCACGAGTTGGGCGCCCGCCTCGGCGATCCAATCCGCCATGGAGGATTCTTCATCGACCGAAAACGTTGCCGTCTGGTCGACGGTCACCCCGCTCATCGGATTGATCCTGGCCAGCAGACACCCCCAACCGTCGCCGCGTTGACTCACGATGGCGACGTTGGTGCCGGTCTGATTGTGTGTGTCAATCTGGGTCAAGTTCGTACCTGCAATGCCCTTCGGAGTCAGTCAGAATAGCGAGATCCCCGTTTTTGGGGTTCTCAGGGGTGCTGATCCGTCCTGAAGGGCCTTGCAGGGGGGGGGAGCCCCCCTGAAGGGTCGGAGAGGGGCTATTCCTCCCGATACTCCAGGATGCGGACCGGTACGGTGGAACGATCGACTGTGGTGATGATTTCACATTCCGCGCCCGATGAGCCAGATTGGCCTCGAGAGCTGATCGTGAAGATGTTGCTGCGGGTGGTGAAGGTCATCGCCAGTTCCTCCAGCAGGTCATCGGTCATTTCAGGCATTTCTCTGAGGTCCATGATGCCCGTGATTCCTTCGGCGCGATTGAATCGCATGCTCAGGATGCCTTCGACCATGTCTTCCCGGCCCTCGTACATGTCCATCAGCAGCCGCCGACTGACCGTGTTGATATTGAGTTTGCCCACGTTCGGCTGGTGGGCCGGAGAGGTGGCGGTCTCGTCGAAGATGGCCTGGATCTGCCAATCCTGCAGCGGCTCGATGGTTGTTTCGCCCTCGTCGTTCTCGCTGCCCTCGAGGGGCGTACTGATCAGCGATTCGAGCATGAAGCCGTCCGCTTGCGCCATGGAAAGCAGAGAATCGGCCTGGGTCTCGTTGATCTGAAGGCGTTCGACCAGCTCTGCAATCGAAGTCAGCGGAAAGTAGATGCGGGGGAGACCGCTGGCGGTGGCGCCACCGTCGACGGACGAGGCGGTGAGGTAGCCCGACCAGCCGGCGTCGAGCACGCCGTCGGGTTCGTCGTTCGGCATGGATCCTTCGCCGTCGTCCTCATTGGGATCGAGCCGGTTGTTGAGGTTCCAGTCCTCGCCACGGATGTCGCTGGGGTCGAGCCCGGCGATGAGCTCCATCTCCGCGACGTGCCAGATCGCATCGTTCCGCGGCTCGTAACGGGCATCCAGCGAGAGGTAGTAGTCCTTTTCAACTCCGAGGTCGCGTGGGTCATCGTCATCGTCCAACCAGTCTTCGATGGCCGGTGAGACACCCCACGACAAGGGGGAGAAGATGACCGCAAGGTAGCCTCGCCCGTCGCCGTTGACGTTCAGCTTGGAGTGCTCGTCCATCGGGCCGCCCCAGGACTGTCCGTCAAGGTCGTTGTGACTGATGGACCAGGATCCGTGCTTCGTCTGTCCGGAGGCGACCCCCTCCATCTCGAGGATCATCGCCAATGCATTCTGGGGTTCCGGTTCCACGGTGTGATAGGCCATCACTGCCATGGTCGATTCCATCCCGGCTCGGGCGGTCCATCTCGCCCGGATGTCGTCGAGGGTTTCGACGCCCAGCATGCTCTGTCTTCCCGAGAACACCAGCAGTGAACCGACGATCAGCGCGGAGATGCTGATGGCCNAGACCACGACCACGATGGCCGATCCGCTTCGAGATCCGGAGATGGTTCGGTTCACGCTCACTGCTGCTCCGGATTTGTAATGCCAAGGTCTCGCAGGGCCTCTGCAGCGGTGCCACCACCNCCGCCGCCGCCACCACTACCGCCGCCGCCGCCGCCCTNTGCTCCCGGTTGGGCGATGTTGCCGGTGCCTACGGGGCCTCCGGCGGCGGTCGGGTCTTCGCCGTTGAGAATCGCCAACTCCTCCTGAAGACGGAATTCCATCACATCATCGGGAGGAGGGACTCGCTCCAGGGGCACGATGGTCCGCAGGTGGGCCAGTGGTGCATCCCACNCCGGTTCGCCGGGGAGGTGTCCACTGGCGGTCAGAGAGATGCGAAGTGCGTGGGGGAGACCGTCGTAGTCGGAGTCCCAGTTCTCCTCCCACTGATCCCCGTCCCAGGCTTCGATGCTCATGGCAACCACGCCTTCGGCAATGGGGGTCGCAACTCCGCCGGCCGTGGGGTAGGGATCGGGCATGGCATCTCGGCGCTGNCAGAGGACCGGGCCCCATTCGTCCTGGTCGATCCGGTAGGCGGTCTCGTATTCGACGCCTTCGCCGTTGTAGTCGATCTGNCGGGATGCNCGNAGTCGATGATTGAAGATCAGGATGCCGTCGCGATCCATGTCGCCGTAGGGCGTGTCGAACTCGCTGTCCTCNAGGACCAGTCGTGTGAAGAAGAGATCGTCGCGTCGCAGCGTGGAGATCAGATCCCGTCGTANATTCTTCAGGGCGATGTCGGCCCGCATGAACGCGTCGAGTCGTTCCTTCGAGATGTTCTTCGCCTGCACGACCTGGGTCATCGAGACCGCCAGGACACTGAAGACCATCGCGGCGATCACCCCTGCGATGAGCAGTTCGATGATCGTGAAGCCCGATCGATGCCGGGTCGGACGCATCATGGTTCGCTGTCCTCGTCGTAGTACCTGCTTTCACGGTCCAGCGGCTCAATGGGCTCCCGGGGGAGTTCCTCCTCCTCCTCGCCGTGCCGTGGAGCAATACGGGTGTTGACCGCCAGTGACTTCTGGCGAACGCCATCCATCCATTTNACGGTCGCCGTGACCAGATATGGCTGGTAGTCGCCGACGGCTTCGAGGTCGAGTTCGTACGAGAAGTCCTCGAANGGGGGCGGGAAGAAGCCGTCCCGGGCATCTTCGCCGATCCAGCCCATGGGTTCCGCGTTGGCGAAGTTCCGGGGCCCTTCCACGACCACCATGCTCAGCACTTCGTCGGCCAGCCACGCCGCGGTCATGCGACGCTCCCCCTGAATCTGTCGGGCCATGGACTGGGTGCTGAGCGATATGACCACCGTCATGCCCAGCGCAAGCACGATCGCGGCCACGATCACCTCAAGGAGCACGACACCGTGTCGCGCAGGCTTCGAAGAGGGCCGCATGTCACCAGTCCTCCTGCCAGCGTCCGGTCGTGTCAAGGTCCTCGGGTTCGCGGGCCGGGGCGGATTCGATGCCATCCTCCATCCGCTGCGGGGCCAGCGAATGCGGTGGCAGCGACAGCAGGACCGTTCGATCGCCGTGCTGGAGCTCGATTTCGATCAAGGGCCGGTTCTCACCCGGCATGGCCGACAGCGGCCATTCGACGAGATCCGCCCGGTCGCCGTCCACCCGCACCTCGAGGTCGTCGAGTTCCATGAAGTCGGGCAGCATGACTCCGCGGGTCATCGGGTCCATGGCCCACATGGGCAGTCCGGTGGCGTTCTCGCCGCTGTCGCGACGCATGAGCAGCAGTGCTTCGCGATCGGGGTCGATCATCAAGCCGACCGGGTTGGGACTGTGCTCGCTGCGCAGGGCGTACATCATCAACAGGTCGCCGACNTGATCGATGGTGGTGTCGAAGCTTCGCCCCTGTCGGCTGGTCATCCGGTAGACGAGGGTGGACATCAGGAGAGCCATGATGACGCAGACGAGGATCATCTCGATCATCGTGAAGCCGCGTCTGGATGCCCTTCGGTCGTCGCGCACGTCGGATGTCCGCTCAGTTGGTGACGTCGGCGTTGGGACCCTCGCCGCCGAGCTGCCCGTCTTCGCCGTAGGACGTGATGTCCCAGGTCAGGTTGACATTGCCGGGGTTGACCAGGACGAACTGGTTGCCCCACGGATCAAGGATGTCGTCCACGTTGTTGACGTAGGGGCCGTTGGGGCCGCCGCCGTCTTCGGGCCGGAACGTCAGGACTTCGAAGTCGAAGTCGGATGGGGGACTGGAGAGGCCGACATCCAGCAGGTAGTTGTTGAGCGACTGGTTCAGGCGTGCTGCGGCCGTCTTGGCCAGTTCCGACTTGGCCTGTCCCAGCTTTTGGACCAGCGTCGTGGAGACGACCGTCACGAGGAGGGCCATGATGGTCACGATGACGATGACCTCGACCAGGGTGAAGCCTCGTCGTGCATGGCGCATGGGGCTGGATTTGGTTCGTCGCATGGTTGTTGTTCCCTTTATGTGACTACGAGCGGTTTCGGTTGGGTGTTCATTGTGCGAAGGCCTGCATTTCCATCAGCGGCAGGAGGATGGCGGCGAGNACGAATCCCGCCACGCAGGCCATTACGATGATCAGGATCGGGGGAAGCGCCTTCATGACGAGTTTCACCGAGGTGTTCACCTGNCGGTCGAANGCGGANGCNGCATGCATCAGCATCGATTCGAGNCGNCCGGAACGTTCGCCCAGATTCACCACCTGCACCAGGAGCGGGGGAAAGAGCTTCGATCGTTCGAGCGGATCGGCGAGGGGTTTGCCTTCGGCGACCTGGCCCTGGACGAGATCGATGGCTCCCATCATTGCGGTGTTGCCCAGCGTGTCCCGCGTGATCCGCAATGCCTCCAGAATGGGAAGGCCGGCGGAGCAGAGCGTGCCGAGCGTGTGGGTGAAGCGGGCCACGGCCACGTCGCGGATCAGCGGGCCGATCAGCGGTATCTTCAGCTTGAAGCGGTCGAACTTCATGCGGTTGGAGGGGTTCGCGATCCACGCCCGTCCGGCCAGCCACGCGACCACGGCTACGATCACCAGCACGAGCCACCAGTTCTGCAGGAAGGTGGAGATGCCCAGGATCACACGCGTGGGCATCGGAAGGGCGACGTTGCCGGTGGCGATCAGCGGACCCATCAGTCGCGGGATCAGGACCGTCACGAGGATGACCACGCTGACGAGGATGAGCCCCAGCACGAGCATCGGGTAGAAGGCCGCGCTCATCAGTTCACGACGGAGTTCGACGCTTCGCTCGAGCAGGTCCGCCAACTGGTGAAGCACTTCGTGGGTTCGTCCGGAGGCTTCGGATGCCCTGAGCATGCCGATGATCAGATCGTCGAACGGGCGTCCGTACTCCTGAGCCGCCTTGTAGAGCGGCTCACCGGCTTCGACCCGTTCGATGAGATGATCGAGGATCACCGGGGCGCCCTTGCCGGTGGCCTGTCGGCGGATCGTCCGCAAGGCCTGCATGAGTGGAAGGCCCGCTTCCAGGGCCGTGGCCATTTCACGGATGAGGGTGGCCATTTCGGTCTTGCGGAGCGTCGGTCGGCGAAGCCCGGTGCGGGACGCGTTCCGGCCGGTCGATTCCATCGCCCCCGGCTCGACCGTGTCCGAGGTCATGGTGATGCTCGTTGCAGTTTCGCCGCGTTGAAGCAGGGAGCGAACCGCTTCGGCGCGATTGGCGGCGGAGATCACGCCGCTCAGACGGTCGCCGCTGGTGCTCATGCTTTGGTACTGGAACGTGGGCATCGGGTTCAGATCACCATCTCATCGGAATCCTGCGTGGCCCGCAGTACTTCCTCGATCGTGGTTTCGCCTTCCACCGCCCGTCGGATGCCGTCGTGTCGCATCAGCTGGAAGTCTTCGGCCGCCGCTTCACGGAGTTCGGCCTGCGATGCATTGGTGGAGATCGCAGATCGCATCGATGGATTGATGCGGAGCAGTTCGAAGTAGCCCAGCCGTCCCATGTATCCGGTGTTGTTGCACTTCTCGCATCCGACGCCGCGCCATGCCCGTCCATTGAACAGTTCCCGTTCGTCCTGGCGGAGTCGCTGTGCCATGTCGTCCTCCAACGCGATCTCCTCGCGGCAGTGTCGACAGATTCGCCGGCCGAGTCGCTGGGCCAGCAGTCCTTCCAGCACGGATGCGACCAGGAACGGTTCCGCGTCCATGTCGACCAGTCGGCCGATGCTGCTGATGGCGTCGTTGGTGTGCAGGGTGGACAGGATCAGGTGGCCGGTCAGTGCGGACCGGATGGCGATGTCCGCCGTTTCGTTGTCACGGATCTCGCCCACCAGCACCACGTCGGGGTCCTGCCGCAGAATCGAACGCAGGCCGCTGGCGAACGTGAGTCCACGCTTGGGATTCACCGGAATCTGGTTGATGCCCGAGAGCTCGTATTCGACCGGATCCTCGATCGTGATGATCTTCTTGTGGGGGTCGTAGAGCCTGGTCAGGGATGCGTAGAGCGTGGTGGTCTTGCCCGATCCCGTGGGGCCGGTGACCAGGACCATGCCGTGCGGCTTCTCGAGCAGGGAATCCATGGTATCCACGAGTTCGTCCCGCATGCCGAGGGTCGAGAGATCCAGCGTCAGCGAGGACTTGTCGAGAATTCGCATGACGACGGATTCGCCGTAGAGCGTGGGGACGGTCGAGACACGGATGTCGACCTTTCGTCCTTCGAATCGAAGTGCGATCTTGCCATCCTGCGGAACGTAGCGTTCCGCGATGTTCATCCCGGACATGATCTTGATGCGGCCGATGAGGGCCGGTTGGAGGTGCTTCGGCGGAGGCTTCTGCTCGTGGAGCATGCCGTCGATGCGATAGCGGACCTTGAGCTCGTTCTCGAAGGGCTCGATGTGCACATCCGAGGTACGGCTCTGGATCGCTTCCAGAAGGAGCAGGTTCACCAGATTGATGAGGGTCGGTTCCTCGGCCATCCGGTGGATGTCGTCGGCTTCGATCGCCTCGAGGTTGTGCTCGAGTTCGTCGTCGGCATCGTCGGCATTTCCGGCCAGTGCATCGGCCATCTTGGATGCGGTCGTGCCGTAGTGTTCCCGCATGAGTTCCGAGAAGTGCTTCTTCTCCATCCCTTCCCGGTGCACGGGTCGTCCCGTCAGGGCGGAGATCTCGTCGGCCGCATCCGTGTCCAGCGGGTCCAGCATGGCCAGTACGAGGGAGAGGTCGTCGAAGCGAATCGGAACAACCCGAAGACGAACCGCAACTTCCGGGTCGATGAGGTCGACGGCCGCGGCATCCGCCAGCACGGGCTTCTCGTGCCAGGCGATTCCCAGCAGTTCGCATCGCCGGCGGTGCTCACCCTGGTCGCCATCGGTGTTCGCGGTGGCGACGGGTTGCGATTCGCTGATCGCGTGCTCGTTGGTTGGTGACGATTCGCTGTCCATGGTGTGCCTGTTCAGTCCCGTCTGGGGCCCTTTTGCTTCGGCGGGGGAGCCTGGTTGCTGGGGAGATCTTTGGGATTTTGGCCGGGCTTCTTGCCCTGCGGAGCCATTCCCCGGGAAGCCTTGTTCACGTTGGACAACGTTTCTCCGGTGCCGTTTGCACCGGGGACGATGCCCGACGGGGTGGGGGGTGCGAATCGGCGTGCCCCTTCGAGATCGTTGAATTGCTCGGTGGTCATCAGCTCGCGAAGACGTTCGATGTACCGGATGCCCATCTCCTTGCGGGCGGCAAGCAGTTCCTTGGTCGGAGAGACGTACTTCACGGTTTCCTCGCCGTTGATCTTCCGCAGACGATTGCGGACCTTTTCGCGTTCGCGGTCCGGTTCGTTTCGCTGGATGGATTGCAGGATGTCGGCGTTGAAGGTGTCGAGTTCGGCGTGGTAGTCAGATACGAGTTGCCGAATCGCCTCCTGCAGCGGTTCAGGGTAGGTCGTGTTGGCTGCAGCTGCGTCCAGGACCCGCTGGGCCGGCGTACGGCGGTAGGCGGTGGGATAGGCCCGCAGCAGCGAGTTCCGGATGAAGGTGTCGCGTCGATCCACGGGAAGCACGGAGGCGATGGTCTCGATTCCACGATCGTTTGCCTCGCGAACCTTCACTCTGGCGTCGATCAGTTCCAGCTTTCGCTGGATATCGTCCTCGCTGTCGGCGGCGTTGATGGTTTCCATGATCGTGGCGTGGGGGCCCCGAGCGAGTCGGCTGCGCTGCTTCATGGCCTGCATCACGTCGATCGACCAGTCCGTCACCGCCGGCTGGATCATCGCGGTCGTGGTCGGATCCATCGCCATGTCCCGCAGGATGTGGTGGAGGTTGAGATTCTCGCCGGAGAGGAGGCCCTGACTGAAGTTCTGTTCGATGTAGAGCTTTCGGTTGAACTCCATCCACCTTGCTTCCTGCTCGGAGACCAGGATGACACGGACGTTCTCGATGAGCTGGTCACCGAGCGTCTCTCGTTCGCCCATCCATCGTTCAATCGGCTTGAGGACGAGTTCCAGCACCTTCTGGGGGTCCTCGCGGAGATCCTCGATCTGCTCCTGGATGGCTTCGATCTCGACGTTCATGTTCTCGATGCCGATCTCGAAGGAGAGTTCGTAGTCCTCGAAGAGCGCCTCGACGATGATCTGCTGGGTTTCGTCCAGCTCGAGCCCCTCGATGAAGATGATGAGATCCCGGGTGAAGAATTCCGGTTTCATGGCCTCCGTCAGGCCGGCGATCTGGGCCGAGGCAGCAGAGGGGGCGAACATGCCGCCCAGCACTGCAAGCAGCAGTCCCAGCAAACGTGATCGTGTCGGATGGTGAGTGGAACGCATCGACTTCATTCGGGCACCTCGGGTTCGTGACGTTCAATGATTCGTCCGGGTCCTTCCCGGTCTGGTGGCGGCATGGACGGAGATTCAACGCACCACCACGGAGAATATCGCATCCCAGTTTCCAAAATCGGTTTTTTGGGCCTCTCAAGGCCGCTTTCTTGCGGAAGATTGCGTTCCTGATCCCGGTTAGGACGCAAGGACGGTTCGTTGCTCGATCCGCTTCTCGGAGACCGTCTCGAGGATCCGATCCACGAAGATTCCCGGGGTGTGGATCCGGTCCGGATCGAGGTCGCCGGTGGGCACCAGCTGATCAACCTCCGCCACGGTCAGGGTCCCGCACATGGCCACCATCGGGTTGAAGTTCCGGGCGGTCTTGCTGAAGACGAGGTTGCCCGATTCGTCCCCGGTATCCGCCTTGACCAGAGCGAGATCGGCCCGGATTCCCCGTTCGAGGATGTATTCCTCGCCATCGAACGTTCTGCTCTCCTTGCCCTCGGCCACGATGGTGCCGACTCCGGTACGGGTGTAGAAGCCGGGGATGCCGGCACCGCCGGCACGCAGTCGTTCGGCGAGGGTGCCTTGGGGAGTGAACTCGAGTTCGAGCTCGTCGGCCATGAACTGCCGTTCGAACTCGGCGTTCTCACCGACGTAGGAACTGATCATCTTTCGAATCTGGCGGGTCTGCAGGAGCAGGCCCAGGCCCCAGTCGTCGACCCCGGCATTGTTGGAGACCACCGTCAGGTCCTTCACGCCGCTGTCGCGCAGGGCGATGATCAGTTGCTCGGGGATGCCGCAGAGGCCGAAGCCTCCGACGGCGATGGTCATGCCGTCGCGGACCACGTCCCGGAGGGCGTCCGCAGGAGATGTCTGGACTTTTTCCTTCATGGACGGATGATGACGAGTCCGGGCGAACTGTGCAACCACGGGCCGTGGTCGGCCCGAAACCGTCTACCGGAATCGAATCCACTTGACGAGTTCAAGCGGACTCGGGGCCTTGCCCTGCATGAGCACTCCGACCCGGAAGATTCGCGCGCACATCCACATCATCGCGAGGACGGCTGCGAAGCCCTCCACCAGAGCGACCGCGATCTGCCAGAAGGGGACGGGGTCGCCCGATGCGGTGACCCGGAGAATCATCACGAACGGAGTCAACGGAGGGATGAAGCTTGTCGCCACGGCGAGGGTGCCGTTGGGGGATTCGGAGATCGGAACCCACAGGAACAGGGGAAGGATCAGCACGATCATCGCGGGGCCGATGAGCGACTGGGCATCGTGCAGATCGCTGACGGCGCTTCCGACACTGGCCATGATCGAAGCGATCATGAAGTAGGCCATCACGAAGAACAGGAGCAGGTAGACGATCATCATCGGTGGGATGAGGTCCGCCTGCGAAAGCGCGATGAGGGCGATGATTCCCAGTCCGCCGTACATGCAGAGCGTGATGAGGCTGACCATGGCCTGGCCGATGATCTTGCCGGACATGATCTCCATCGGACTGGCCGCACTGAGCAGCACTTCCATCACCTTGCTCGATTTCTCCTCGATGGTGGTCGTCAGGAGATAGTTGCCGCTCGTGAAGGTCGCGATCCAGACGAGGATCATGAATGCGATGGGAATGAGCCGCTTCGCCCATTCGTATTCACGCTTTTCGCCACCGTCCTCCTGGATCCGCTTGGTCACCGAACTCGGGGATCGCATCATGGCGCGCATCGTCGAATAGTCCACGCCGGCCGCGTTGACTCTGACTTCCACCACCGCGTCGGTGAGCAGGTCGTCGATGAACGACAGGTGACTGGGGGACAGTCCGGGCCGCACGAAGAATTCGATGGTGTTTGCGTTCGCGGACGGTTCGGCGTCGAGTATGCCTTCGTGCAATACCGCGACCGCGATGAGCTCCTGGTCCTGGACCCGCTGCTTGTAGGTGTCCAGCATCGGTCGTTCGCCGTGTTCGATCTTCAGTTCGTACTCCAGGGGGGGAATGCCGGAGGTGTTCAGCAGCGGGTCCGAGGCGGCCTGCCGGAGGGCATCCGGCATGTCGTTCATCGCCGCCTCCAGCGGTGGAGCGGTGCCCTGTCGCCGCTCGTCTCCATGGGCCAGTGTCTCGGCCTGGTACGCGACCTCCTGGCTTCCCACGACCACGAGCGTCCCGCGGAGCGGCTCCGATGCGGAGGCGAAGAGCATCGGGAGCACGATCATCAGCGGGAACATGACGATCGGCACGATGATCGAGCCGATGATGAACGCCTTGGTCAGCGCGGTGTACTTGAACTCCCTCCAGGTGATGGGCCAGATCCGGTTCATGCCGACTCCTCCGGCACCAGCTGGTCGTAGTGGGTCTCGTGCAGCCGGTCGCGTACCAGCATCACGAACACGTCGTCGAGGGTGGGTCTGCGGAGTCGAATCGAGCGCACCGGCGCCGCGTCGACGATGCGTCGCATCACGGCGTGGGGATCGGTGTGATCGTCGAGATGCAGTTCGATTCCTCCGGTGTCGGTGGCGGTCCGCCGGGCCACGCCATCGAGCTGATCCGGAACGGGATGGCCCGGGAGCGGGTCCACCTCGATCGTGCGGGGATCGAAGGTTCGATGGATGCCTTCCATGGTGTCGTCGAGAATCATCCGACCGCGGTCGATGAGCATGATTCGTTCGCAGAGCTGCTCGGCCTGATGGAGCACGTGGGTCGAGAAGATGATCGTCCTTCCCTGGGCGTGGAGCTCACGGATGATGGTGTTCATCAGTTCGGCGTTGACCGGATCGAGCCCTGAGAACGGTTCGTCGAAGATGAGCAGGTCCGGTTCGTGGATGATCGAGGCGATGAATTGGATCTTCTGCTGCATGCCCTTGGAGAGTTCCTCGCAGCGTTTTCGCTCGACGCGGCCCAGCTCCATCCGGTCCAGCCAGGTGGTGGCCGCCAGACCGGCGTCGTGGCCGCTCATGCCCTTGAGACGGCCGATGTAGCGAAGGAACTCCCCGACCCGCATCTTGCGGTACACGCCCCGTTCCTCGGGCAGGTAGCCGATGCGGTTCTTGGCGGCCAGCGCACTGCCGCCAAGCACGGAAATCGTTCCCCGATCGGGGTAGATGATCGACATGATCATGCGGATCGTGCTGCTCTTGCCGGCGCCGTTGGGGCCAAGGAAGCCCAGGAGACTGCCGCTGGGCACCTCGAACGACAGATCGTTCACCGCGTGCACGGTGCCGAATCGCTTGTCGACATGCTCGATGCGGATGGTGGGCTGGCTCATGGTTGGTCGGAGGGCGGTGTCGAGGCCGGTGCGGGCGATGTCCTCACCAGTTCCGCGACGGCGGGTGGAAGTGCAAAGCGATTGGAGTCGACCTCGTTGATGCGGATCGAGTCGTAGGTGATCGTGATCACCTGCTCACCCTGGATGAGCTTCACACGATGAAACAGCAGGATCTCCTCGACGGACTTCCAGTCCTCCAGCACGATGTCCAGGAAGATCGACGGGGCGTCCGTGCCGGACCGGTTGAGCGGCGAATCGACCTCGATTCGAAACCCGTTGATCAACCGGGTCTCGATGTCGAAGTAGGCGACGGTCGAACGACGGTCGGCGGGGATCTTGACCGCCCAGCAGTCCCGTCCCAGATAGTCCCTCTTGCCGATGGTCTGCATCTCGCTTGCATCCGCGGCCAGGTGCAGCAGACGTCCCAGCCAGTTGTTGGCCTTGACCCGTTCGCTCAACTCGGCGGGGGTGAGGAGCATCGCCCGGTTCGGCGTGGTGCCCTGATTCCGGTACTCCACTTCCCACGACGTGGTGCCGTCGCCACCGAAGACCGTCGTCGATGCAATTTCACCGGACTTGATCGCAATCTCGACCCGTGATCGATCCCCCTCGGCGAAATCCATCTCCAGGTCACCGATCGACTGGCCGCCGATCGCGATCGTGCCCCGGATCTGGAGGTCGCGAATCCGTTCGATTCTGGATTCTCCGCCCATGGCACGAAAGCACCGCGTGAGCAGCCGTCCGGCGTCCGGTGTCACGCGTGCCGGTTCGGACGGCTCGTCCGCTCGGGCCGGGGCTATGCTCAAGAGGATTGGGCTGCAGGTCATCAGCGTGCCGATGAGGAGGCCGGACCAAAGGGAAAGGTTTGGCGTGCGGTAGGGCATGGTTTGAATCCTAGCAGAGGCCCCCTCAGTGGTCCTGAATGGGGATTTCTGGACAGAGAATGAAATACTCAATCCTTTCATCCGGATGAATGAGTGGACAATCCGATACTCCTGAGTAGACTCCCTGCATATGACCAACAGCCTTCCTTCTCTGATTGCAAAGCGGCCTCTCGTGCTCGATGGAGCAATGGGCTCCGCGTTGCAGCAGATGGACCTCACCGTCGACGGCGACTACCTGGGCCGTGAGAACTGCGTGGACGTTCTGGCTCGTTCACGTCCCGAACTCATCCAGTCGATCCACGAGTCGTTTCTTGCCGTGGGCTGCGACGCGGTCGAAACGGATACCTTCGGTGCCAATCCCATCGTGCTCGCCGAGTTCGACGATGAAGTCTCTTCATGGGCAAGGGAACTCAATCGGGAGGCGGCCGAGGTTGCCCGGGCGGCCTGCGCCGCGCACGCGACCGGCGATTCCCCCCGCTTCGTGCTCGGATCAATGGGGCCCGGAACGCGGCTGATCACCCTCGGCCAGGTGCCGTGGAGCGACATGCTCGAAAGCTACGCCGAACAGGCGAGAGGGCTCCTCGATGGCGGTGTCGATGCGTTTCTCATCGAGACCTGCCAGGATCTGCTCCAGGTCAAGTGCGCCGTCAACGCCTGCCTGAAGGCGCTGGACGAAGTCGGTCGGAGTCCCGTCGACGTGCCCATCATGGTCAGCGTGACCATCGAGACCACCGGCACGATGCTGCTGGGAACCGAGATCGCCGCAGCGGTCAACGCGCTGCGCGGATACCCGATCTTCTCGCTGGGGCTCAACTGTGCGACCGGCCCCCGGGAGATGACGTCCAACATCGAGTACCTGGCCCGCAACTGGTCAGGTTCGGTGTCGTGCGTGCCCAATGCCGGTCTGCCCGTTCTGGTCGAGGGACGCACGGAGTTTCCGCTGCAGCCGGCGCCACTGGCCGAAACGGTCGGCGAGTTCATCGATCGCTTCGGCATCGACATCGTCGGTGGATGCTGCGGAACCAGCCCGGCTCACATCGAGTTGCTGGCCGACCAGTCGCGACGGCGGCAACGGCCACGCCGCGACCATTCGGGGTGGACGCCGGGCTGCAGCAGTCTGTATGCCCCCGTGGACTACCGGCAGGAGGCGTCCTTCTTCATCGTGGGAGAGCGGCTGAACGCATCGGGGTCCCGTCGTTTCAAGCGACTGCTGGAGGAGAACGACATCGACGAGATGGTGTCGCTTGCCCGGCAGCAGGTACGCGAGGGGGCCAATTGCCTCGACCTCAACGTCGATGCCACCGGCCGCGACAACGCGGCGGACATGGGGGACATCGTCGAGCACCTGGTCCGCCAGGTCGACAAACCGTTGATGCTCGACTCCACCCAGTTGTCGACCATCGAGGCCGGACTGCGGCGGGCCGGTGGGAAGTGCATCATCAACTCCGCGAACTTCGAGGAGGGCAATGAAAAGTTCGATGCCTTCTGCGAACTGGCCCGGACCTTCGGTGCCGGTCTCGTGATCGGCACCATCGACGAGGATCCGGAGGCCGCAATGGCCCGAACGGCGGAACGCAAGGAGTCGATCGCGTGTCGTGCGATCGAACGGGCGGTGGAGGTCCATGGGCTTGCCGTCGAGGATCTGTTCATCGATCCGCTGGTCCTGCCCATCTCGACCGGTATGGACGACGATCGACGAAGCGCACTGGAACTGATCGAAGGCGTGCGTCGCATCGCCAAGACGTGGCCCACGGTCCAGATCACCTGCGGACTCTCAAACTGCTCGTTCGGGCTCAAGCCGGTGGCCCGGCAGGTGCTCAATTCCGTCTTCCTGTGGGAGTTGATGGATGCGGGCCTGACGTCGGCCATCGTTCATGCCTCGAAGATCCAGCCGATGAACCGCATCGACCCCGAGCGGAAGCAGGCCGCCCTCGACCTGATCTACGACCGTCGTGCCCTGTCCGCTGGAGGCACGGGGCTGCCGGCCAATGTCGACGACGAGCAGTTCGATCCCCTCCAGGCCTTCATCGATCTCTTCAGCGACGACGACGAATCCGCCGCTCGGCAGGTCGAACGCACGCTTTCCCTCGAGGAGTGGCTGCAGACGCACATCGTGGACGGTGAAAAGCAGGGTCTGATCGAGCACCTCGATGAGGCCCTCGAGAAGTACTCCGCGATCGAGATCATCAACGACCATCTGCTTTCGGGCATGAAGACGGTGGGGGATCTCTTCGCGTCCGGCCAGATGCAGTTGCCGTTCGTGCTCCAGTCGGCGGAGGTCATGAAGATGGCCGTCACCCATCTGGAGCCGCACATGGAGAAGACCGAGGGATCGTCCCGGGGTCGGGTGGTCCTGGCGACCGTCAAGGGCGACGTCCACGACATCGGCAAGAATCTCGTGGACATCATCCTCAGCAACAACGGGTGGACGGTGCACAACATCGGCATCAAGCAGCCCATCGAGGACATCGTCCAGGCCTGGCGCGAGACGGGAGCGGACGCCATCGGCATGTCGGGCCTTCTTGTGAAGAGCGTCATGGTCATGGAGGAGAATCTCGGTGTGCTCAACGACATGGGCATCGGGGTTCCCGTGCTGCTGGGCGGTGCAGCACTGTCAAGGCACTACTGCGAGTCCCACCTGCGGGCGATCTACGAGGGGCCCCTGTACTACGGCAAGGATGCATTCGACGGGCTTCGCATCTGCGACCTGATCGCGGAGGGCCAGGGGGAAGCGTTGGACGCCGAGATCGATCTTCGACTCGCCAAGCGGGCGGCCGTCGAGACCCGGGTCAGCGCCATCCGGGCCGACGAGGGTCCCGGGGAGAGCACCGAGGAAGCGACGTCCACCGGTCGCAGCAATGTCGCCACCGACGTGCCTGTGCCCACGCCGCCCTTCTGGGGCAACCGGCTGGTCGAGGAGGTGCCGCTGTCGACGATCTACGCGTACGTCAACACCGTGACGCTGTTCCGGGCGCAGTGGGGCTTCCAGAAGGGGGACCGATCCCACGGCGACTACCTTCGCTTCCTCGAGGAGGAGGTGGAGCCGATCTTCGAACGGTTGAAGACATCGATGGCCGACGAGGGCATTCTCCAGCCGCGGCTCGTCTACGGCTGGTATCCGGTCGCCAGCGACGGGGAGGACCTCGTCGTCTTTGATCCCGAGGACCACGCGGTCGAGATCGAGCGGTTCGAATTTCCGCGGCAGCCGAAGCGCAATCGGCTGTGCATCAGCGACTTCTTCCGAAGCGTCGAGGAAGGGGATCGCGACGTGTTGGGGATGTCGTGCGTGACCATGGGTGATCAGGTCAGCGAGCTGGCCGGACGCCTGTTCGCCGAGAACGCCTACCAGGAATACCTCTACGTGCACGGCATGGGCGTGGAGTGTGCCGAGGCGCTGGCGGAGCTGTGGCACAAGCGAATGCGCGAGGAGTTGGGCATCGACGGCAACGACAGTTCGCACGTTCGCGAACTCTTCACCCAGACCTACCGGGGCAGTCGCTATTCCTTCGGGTATCCGGCCTGCCCCGACATGAGCCACCAGGAGATCCTGTTCCGTTTGCTGAATCCGGAGCGCATCGGATGCCGGCTGACCGAGAACTGGCAGATCGATCCCGAGCAGAGCACCTCGGCGATCATCGTGCACCATCCCGAGGCGAAGTACTTCAACGTGTAGGCCGGCGGCGCCTCAGGCGTTGTCGTGCACGTGGGTCGGTCGGCCCGCCCATTGGCTGAGCAGCTCGATGCCGACCTGGGCCCCGATGCCCGCCGCGATGGCAAACTGACTCGAGCCGCCGGCGAGCAGTCCGGCAACGTGCAGATCGGTCTCGATGCGGAAGCACCCGTCGTGCGGCAGGTGGATGCGGTTGGACTTTCCGATGCGCGGGTGCGGTTCCGGAACGTGGTCGAGGCCCTCGACGTCCCATCGCTTGTAGCCCGTGGCCAGCACCAGCTGGTGGGCGACGACCTCCTCGCCGCTTTCGAGGGTGGCGATGAACCGGCCGCCCGGAAGGCGCTCGGCCCGCTGCACGGTGCCGCGCAGGATCGTGGCCGATTCGTACTGCTGCAGCTGTTCCTCCATGATGTCCAGGAGCTCCGAACCCAGGGTTCCCGGTGCGACGCCCGGGGCATTGAAGAGCCGCGCCTTCTTGAGGTCGGACGTCGCGTCGTCGACCACGACGATGCGGCGGCCTTCGTACCACTTCTTGGTCTCCGCCGATGCGATGGTGATGGCGCAGGAGAGGCCTCCGGCACCACCGCCGATGATCAGAACGTCCGCTGCGTGCGTCGAAGCCGTCATCTCATTCACCCCAGTCGTTCGGCCAGCCATCCCTCGACGGCACCGATGTTGATCCGTTCCTGCGCCAGCGAGTCCCGGTGGCGGATGGTCACGGTCTGATCGGCCAGCGTGTCGCTGTCGATCGTGATGCACCACGGGCATCCGGCCTCGTCCATGCGGGCGTACCGCTTGCCGATCGACTGCTTCGCGTCGTACTGCACCGGCCAGCGGCGACGGAGATCCCCGTGCAGCTTCCGGGCGACCTCGGGCATGCCGTCCTTGTTCACCAGCGGGAAGATGGCCGCCTTGATGGGGGCCAGCCGCGGGTTGAAGGCCATGTACACCTTGCTCGCCCGTTCGGGGTCGGGGGTGTAGGCCTCGCAGAGCATGGCCAGCGTGCCACGCGACAGGCCCGCGGATGGCTCGATGACGTGCGGAAGGTAGCGTTCGTTGCGCGGCTGGTCGAAGTACTGCAGCTTCTTGCCGCTGAACTCCTGGTGCCGGCGGAGATCGTAGTCGCCACGGTGGGCAACCCCCTCTAATTCGCCGAAGCCCGGGGCCGTGAAGGGGAACCGGTACTCGACGTCGAAGGTGCCGCAGCCTTCCTTGGCGTAGTGGGCGAGTTCGTCGGCATCGTGCCTGCGCATGAGCACGTTGTCGCTGGTGAGGCCGAGTTCCTCCCACCAGCGTCGGCGAACGTCGCACCAGAAATCGAACCACTGTTCCGCCTCGTCACCGTGGCAGAACCATTCGATCTCCATCTGCTCGAACTCGCGTGAACGGAAGATGAAGTTCCGGGGGGTGACTTCGTTGCGGAAGGCCTTGCCCACCTGCGCGATGCCGAAAGGGACCTTGACCCGCATGGTGTCGACCACGTTGTTGAAGTTCAGGAAGATCCCCTGGGCGGTCTCGGGGCGGAGGTAGGCGGCGCTGTCCTCGTCCTGCAGGGCACCCACGAAGGTCTTGAACATGAGGTTGAACTGCCTCGGTTCGGTGAGGCTGCCGGGGGTCTTGACTCCCGGCCCGACCGTGCCCGACATCTCGTCCGTGGTGAGCGATGTGAAGGGGCGGATCTCGACTTCGGCGTCGTCCAGCGTGCGCTTCACGTACTTCTCGAGCTTCTTGCGGGCCGCCGCCATCGATTCGTCGTCGTTCTCGACGAACGCGTAGCGCTGGCCGCCTTCCTCGCCGCCGGTTCCGAGGCAGAGAAGGTGGTCGGCCCGGTAGCGGCTCTTGGTTTCACGGCAGTCGACCATCGGATCGTTGAAACCGCCGACGTGGCCCGAGGCTTCCCACGCCCGTGGGTTCTGGATGATCGAGGAATCCAGGCCCACGATCGACACCGGCTCTCCGTCGGGGCCGGCGGGGGGACATCGGACCATGTCGTGCCACCAGGCGTCGCGCAGGTTGTTCTTGAGTTCGGTGCCCAGCGGGCCGTAATCCCAGAAGCCGTTGAGGCCGCCGTAGATTTCGGAAGCGGGGTAGATGAAACCACGACGCTTGCACAGCGAGACGAGGTCGTCCATCGAGAAGGAGGGGGTATGGGTCATGGGAGCGGCATCATAGACGGGTGGGGGCCTCTCAGGAACCAGCGGCCTGCCGGCGTCGATTGACGGCCAGATGCACGGCGAGGCGGATCGCCGATTCCATGGATCCCGCATCGGCCCGTCCGGTGCCCGCGATGTCGTACGCCGTTCCGTGGTCCGGGCTGGTGCGGATGATGGGCAGTCCCACCGTCCAGTTCACCGAAGTTCCGTGCTGGACCAGTTTCATGGGGATCAGCCCCTGGTCGTGGTACATGGCCACGACCATGTCCCACCGGCCGTCCAGCGCCTCGCGGAAGACGGAGTCGCCCGGGAACGGGCCGTTGGCATCGATGCCGGCGTCACGGGCCATGCGGACCGCGGGGGCGATGATGCGCTGCTCCTCGTCGCCCATCAGACCTTCTTCGCCGGCGTGGGGGTTGAGTCCAGCCACGGCGATGCGCGGCGAAGGGATGCCCAATTGTCGGCACGCCTGGTGGCCCAGATCGATCGGGTCGAAGACACGACCGATCGTCAGCAGATTCCTCAGTTCCATCAGGGGAACGTGCACCGTCGCGAGGATCACCCGCAGCCGCGGCGACTCGAAGCACATCGCGACGCGCCGACTTCGGGTGCGGTGCGCGAGCAGTTCGGTGTGCCCGGGCCAGTCGTGGCCCGCGAGGTGCCAGGCCCGTTTGTTGATTGGAGCGGTCACCATGGCATCGACGGATCCCGGCAGCCCCGGTTCGAGCATTGCATCCGCGATCGTGGCGTCGACCCACTGCTTCGAGGCGTGTCCGCCACGACGTGAAGGTTCGGTGGGAAGGCGCATGAGCAGTCCGCCGTGATCATGATCCCGGACGATGACATCGCCCTCGGCTTCGTCGACCAGCGAAGCGTTGTCCGCCGGTACACGCTGCCAGAACGGTTCGATGCCGGATCGGTCCGCGGCCAGGGTCAGCAGATCGTTTGCTCCGTGGACCACGAACCGGGCGGTGCGGCGAAGTTCGGGCGAGGAGAGCGCCTTGACGATGATCTCCGGACCGATGCCGGCCGGATCACCCATCGAGATGCCCACGACGGGGCGGGAGATGTTGGACTTCGAACCCATCTCCGTATCGTAGCCCGGTTTCGGGGGTCGGGCCGCCGCCTATCATCTGCAGATGGACATTGATCAGGATCGCATTGCCCGCGACGCCGCCCGGCGGCTGCACGACCAGGCGGAATCGACCATGCGGGCTGCCATCGCCGCGGCCCGATCCGCCGCAGGCGGAGACGACGCAGCGGTGCCCTCCCGGGGGCGGGTGCGGCGACATCTCATGGCGATGCAGCAGCAGTCGATGGGGGTCGAGGCATGGTCGGTCGCCCGTCACTCGATGTTGCGTGCGGTCGAGGAGTGCATGGCGGGGCTGCACTGGGCCCTCGAGGACTTGGAACTGCGTCTGACCGGACGTGCGGCCGAAGGACACGTCGACGGGGTCGANCCGGTTTCNATGCGGATGCACTCCNCNGTCGACNACGCAGGNNTNTGNGNCGTNCTCGAGGAGCAGGAGTNTGCGGTGGCNGNGCNNGGGACGCTCGANACCCGNCACGGNCGCATGACNCGGATCANCGCNGAAGCNGCGGAGTTCGATCTNNTNNTGCTTCGCTGCCANCATCGATCNCAGGTCACCGATCCNCNCAATCTCGTNNNCGNCTCCGNNGTCACGTTGCTGGANGTGGANGAGTTCGGTCGCCGCTTNGTNCANGGGGTATCGGACCCTGGNNCGGANCCGGCGAGTGAAACTGGGTGAACCCTGCGGGCTGGNCTCCNNNGGNTCGTNCNNCATGGTCCGTCGCGNNNCGGCATNCGNANCATCTGCACNGCATGCTGTNGGGGAGAGGAGGGGGTCCTGCGCTGGCGGAACACCATTGCGATCGTCGCATCCNTGGCGTGCATGGGAACGGCCCGAGCGGGCATCGAGGTGCTCGACGACATCGGTCTGCCGGTTCCGGTGACCGCCTGGTCGATCACCTCCACGCCTGCGGGCTACCGCGTGGTCCTGCATGAACTGCACGATCCCTGGCAGGAGACCTGGTTCGTGATTCGATCCGATGGGGGGGAGCGATTCAACGACATCGAGATCGCAGTGGACGGTCCCGCCGCGGGTTCGCCGCTGCTGGTGCGAATCGAGGGGGCTCGTTCGATCGGTTCCATCATCCAGACGGGGACCGCCGAAACCCGCATCGACTACGTGTCGGTGACCGAGGATCTGGGCCGCGTCGAAGCNCAGAGCATCGGGACGCTCGTCGCGGGCCGTGATGTGATCGGTCCGGTGATTGCGACGACCGCTCCGAATCCAATGCGAGGCGTGGTGGCCGTGCAGGCCGGTCGTCACATCACCGGTTCGGTTCTGGCCGAGCAGGGGCGGATCGAGTTCATCGCCGCAGGAGGACGGATCGGTGATTCGGACGACGATGTCGTGATTCGGGCCCGCTACGGCGTCGGCACCATCCGATCGGAGGCCGANGCGTGGGTCGATCTCGACCTGCAGACCCAGGAGGGGACGGGGCGTCTATGGAGATTGCAGTCTCCGCGGGTGGGCGGCCGAGTGCTCGTCGACGAACTGGCCCCGGGCTTCGGAGCCGATGGAGCATGCCGCCTCGACGTGGATGTGCTCGAGGCTGAACTGCACATCGGGGCCGGTCTCGAAAGTGCGGAACCAATCATCCGGCTCGGCCCCGGGGGACTGGTGGGGCGCGTTCTGGTCAATACCGCTGATTGCGGTGGGGTGTGGTCCTCACCGGTGCACCTGGGGAATCCTTCGGAAAGCGGCTTCACCGAACTGCACGGTCCCGCGTACTCGTCGCAGCCGGCGGCGATCGGTGGAGGATCGATCGGAGCGGTGCCGTTCCGGCTGCACATGTCGGCGTGCGAACCCCTTTCCGGAAGTACGGTCGAAACGGCTCCCGCATCGGTGCGGCTTCGCTGGTACGGGCCNGTGAACTGGCCGGAGGGCACGCCGCTGCGGGTTGATCGAAGAACCGCGTCCGGTCAGGGAGTATGGGAGCCGGCCCCGGCGGGGCACTTTCTCTTCATGCCGGTTCTGGAAGATCCCACGGCACTGTCCATCGAATCCGCCGCGTCCGGGCTCGGTTTCGTTCCGGGCTTCGAGTNTCGGTTGCGTCCACTGGACACGTTGGTTGCGGATCTTCCGGGATCGCCCGTGGTTGCGATGGACGATGCATGGACCATGGTGGTCGAGGGTGCCGTCGCGTGTCCGGGGGATGTCGATGGCGACGGTGCCGTTGCAGTCTCCGACCTGCTCGTGCTCCTGGCATGCTGGGGTGAGGTCGACGGGCCGCTGGACCGGACGAGCGACCTGGACGAAGACGGAACCGTCGGTGTCCTGGATCTGTTGGCCCTGATTTCGTTGTGGGGATCCTGCTCGGGATGAGGCCTTGGTTCAGCCGATGCCGCCCTTGAGTGGACCGTCGCCGAACTTCGCCTTCAGCTTGGCGATCATGGGGTCGTCCTTGCGTTGGGCGGCGGATGACTCCTCGCCGCCGGCCTGCTTGATTGAAAGGCCGATTCGCCGGCTGGTGGGATCGACTTCGAGGATCTTGACCGAGACCGTCTGGCCGACCTGCACCACGGATGCCACCTTCTTGACGTGATCGTTGCTCAACTGCGAGATGTGCACGAGGCCGTCGACGCCTTCGGCGAGCTCCACGAAGGCTCCGAAGTCGGCCAGGCGGCTCACCCTGCCCTCCACGATGTCGCCTTCGGTGAACCCGTCCAGGACCGTCTGCATCGGATCGGTCGTCAGCTGCTTCATGCCCAGCGCGATCCGCGGAGGATCGTGTTCGGTGTCGACGGTCAGCACCTGCACGGCGACGTTGTCGCCGACCTTGAGGAGTTGGTTGGGATCCTGCACCCGCTGCCAACTCATTTCCGAGACGTGGATGAGGCCATCCATGCCGCCGATGTCGGCAAATGCACCGAACGGTTGAATCCGGGTGACGACCGCATCGAGCACCTGGCCGGGTTCGAGCGTCTCCAGCAGGCTTGCGCGGGCTTCCGCCCGTTCGGCTTCGAGCATTTCGCGTCGACTGAGCACCATGCGGTTCCGGGAGCGATCGAGTTCCATGACCTGACAGGGCAGTTTCTGGCCGACGTAGACGGTCAGGTCCGGTACGTGGTGAAGGGCGACATGTCCGGCGGGCAGGAAGGCAGGATGGCCGGCAACCTCCATCTCGAGTCCCCCCGTGTTGGTGCCCGTGCATCGGGCTTCGATGACCTGCCCGACTTCGATGGTGTTCCACTGCGCNTTCTGGACTCCACCGGTCAGGGAGCAGATCAACATGCCGTCGCCGGCATCCTGACGTTCGATGACGAACGTCTCCTTCAACCCGGGAGCGGGCGGCTCCTTGAAGTGGGCAAGCGGACACACGCCCTGCAGCTTGGGACCGAACTCGATGAGGACTTCGGCATCCCGGGTGGAGACGACCGTTCCCTCCCGTCGGGGGCGTNCCCCGCGGCCGCCGGATCCTCCAGTGGTCTTCGCATCCTCCTCGAGCAGGTCCTCGAAGCTGGACTCGCCGATGGCCGCATCGATCTCCGCCTGCAGGGCGGGATCGAGGCCGCCGCCGTGTCGCGCTTCGTGGGAGGCCTCGTCGGCGGGGCTGTGGTCTGATTCTGGTGTCATCGTGTGGCTTCCATCGTCTCGAGGACTTTCAGGGGGTGTTGGATGTCGAGGGCGCGTCCCGCCGTCTGCCCGGGACTGACGTGGGTCACCCGGACGTGAATGGTGTCGTTGCGGCGATGGTGGGTCGGAACACGGATCATCGCATAGTGATCGCATCGACCGGCCATCCAGCCGTCCCCATCCTCCCGCTCCAGGATCACCCGCACGCTGCGGCCCAGCAACTGGCGACGCCAGCGGATGGAGAGCCCGTCGGTGGNATCTTGCTCGAGATCGATCAGATGCCGGACTCGACGGCGTATCACCGCGTCGGGCACGAACCGGTTCTTCCAGCGAGCCGCCGCCGTTCCACTGCGCGGACTGAACGGGAATACATGCATGTGCAGGAAGCCGGAGCGTTGCGCCATCTCGACCGTCCGCGCGAAGTCGTCCTCCGTTTCGCCGGGGAAGCCGCAGATGATGTCGGTGGTGATGGCGGGGGGCAGCCCCACATCGTCGGTGAATGCCTCCTGCACGCGATGGATCATGTCGATGTACTGCTCGGCCCGGTACTGGCGATTCATGCGTTGGAGGATCGCGTTGGAGCCGGACTGGAGCGGCAGGTGCAGATGAGGAACCACGACCGGGCGATTGGCCACCATCGAATCCAGCAGGGGTTCCGTGACGTCCCCGGGTTCCATCGANCTGAGTCGGAGCCGGGACAGTCCGTCCACGGCGGCCACGGCATCGATGAGATCCGCCAGCGGTTCGGCGTGTCGGTTCCTCTGGTTCCGTCTCAGTGCGGTCTCGTGTCCGTAGGCTCCGATGAAGATGCCGGTCAGNACGATTTCACGGTGCCCCAGGTCGACCAGCCGCTTGACCTCCTCCACGACCGTGGCCTCCGGCTTGGATCGCAGCGTCGGCCGCAGGGTCGGAATGATGCAGAAGGTGCAGTGTGCGTTGCAGCCGTCCTGAATGTGGACTTCCGCCCGGACGTGTCGGCCCGGNCGTGTCGGTGGAGACACGACCGGAAGCGTCCGCAGCTTCTGGGTGCGCTTCGTCGGGAACGACGAAACGGTGGTGGNGGGGCGATGCTCGACATTTGACAGCCAGCGGTCGATGCGGTCGGAAAGCCGCTCGATCATCGTCCGTTGTGCTTCGTCCCGGTGCCCGAATGCATTGTCTGGATCACCGCTCAGNACCGCGGCCTGCTCCGGATCGGCGGAGACCCAGCATCCGGTGACGATCACCGTTGGGGAGTGCTGGCCGTGGTCGCGGGCGGCCCGTCGAATCGCATGGCGTGATTTCGCCGCCGCCTGCGTCGTCACCGCGCAGGTGTGCACGATCTCCAGATCCGCCGGAGACGAGGGCGGCGCGGGTTCAAGGCCCCGATCCTGCAGAAGCGATTCGATCTCCCGTGCTTCGGCATGATTGACCCGGCATCCGAGTGTTCGCAGGTGGTAGGTCGGGTTGGATGGGGCAAGGTGCACGAAGCGTGTCATCCTAGCACCGTCCGGCCTCCGGCGACCGCCATCCCGGCGGTGGCCCGGTCGCAGGTGACGGCCGTGCAGCCAATCAAGCCGCAGAAGGTATTCGGCGGTGGCGAAAGGGCCGTGGGGACCACCTCAGCGACCCTGCGGTGTATGATCAAAGCGACTACCCGGCTCTGCTCGTCCATGCTCATGGAGGAGGGGGTGTCGGCATGAGNAAGGACTGCAGTACGCATGGCAAGCCAACACAGCGCATGGGGAATCGAGATCGGCGCCTACGCCATCAAGGCCATTCGTCTTGATCGCAATGGAGATGACGTCAGTGTCTCGGATTTCGCATACATCCCCCACAAGAAGGTTCTGTCGAGTCCCGATTCCGATCACCGGGAGGTGATNCGACTCAGCCTCGGCCAGTTCATCAGCGAGAAGAAGCTCGAGGGAGAGCACCTCGTGATGTCGATCCCGGGCCACTCCTCCTTTGCCCGGTTTGCAAAACTGCCCCCCGTGGAGCCGAAGAAGGTTCCGGACATCGTCAAGTTCGAGGCCGTGCAGCAGATTCCGTTCCCCATCGAGGAGGTGGAGTGGGACTACCAGACGTTCGTGGCCGAGGATTCACCCGAAGTCGAGGTTGGGATCTTCGCTGTGACCCGCGAAAAGATCCAGGAGCGTCTTGAACTCTACGGCGAGGTCGGAATGGGGCCCGAGGTGATGACGCTCAGTCCCGTCTCGGTCTACAACGCCATGGCCTGGGACCACAATCTCGCCAGCCGCGAGGAGCCGGTCGTCTATATCGACATCGGCACCTACGCCACCGACGTGATCATTGCCGAAGCCGGTCGGTGCTGGATCCGCACCTTCCCCCTGGGAGGTACGCACTTCACGGAAGCAATCGCCGAATCCTTCAAGCTGAAGTATTCCAAGGCGGAGCGGCTGAAGCTGGAGGCCTCTTCGAGNCGCTACACCAAGCAGATCATGCAGGCGATGCGTCCCGTCTTCAGCGACCTGCTGCAGGATCTCCAGCGTTCTCTGGGGTATTTCTCGAGTGTGCACCGCGAGGCAAGCCTCGAGACCATGGTCGGTCTCGGATCCACCTTCAAGATTCCGGGACTCCGGAAGTTCATCGGGCAGCAGCTGCAGGTCAACGTCAGTCGACTCGACGAGTTCAAGAAGATCTCCGTCAGCGGTCGCGAGGCGGCGACCTTCGCCGAATACAACGTCAACATGGCGACCGCGTACGGACTCGCTCTTCAGGGCATCGACATGGCGCCCATCAACGCCAATCTGGTGCCGGTGCCGGTGCTTCGCGAGCAGATGTGGCATCGCAAGACCCGCTGGTTCGTCGGAGCCGCCGTGCTTGCCATCCTGGCCGGTGGAGCGACGTTCTACCGACCGCTGATGGATTCCGCCCAGTTGTCCGCCGAACCTCCTCGGGAAGTCAAGGCGACCATCGACAAGGGCGAGCAGCTGCAGAAGAGCTACGAGGATGCCAAGGCCAAGGCGGTCGTGAATCGCGAGGCCGGTTCCCTGCAGGACCTTCTTCTGTACCGCACGGTATGGCCATGGTTGCTTCAGGATTCGGCCAGCGCCGTACTGTCCGCCNATCCGCAGCCGGTACTGTCCGGCAGTGATCTCGAGGCGGTCATGAACATCTCGCCGGAGGACCGTCGGCTGGTCGAGATCACGGACCTCTCCGGTGAGTACATCGGTCCCGCCACGTCGGGGGGGCGCCCGCGCATCAAGGTGAAACTCCAGCTGGATCTGACGCGCAGCCGTCCCATCGAGTTCATCAACGAGACCGTGGCCAACTGGCTGCGAACCAATGGCGAACCCGAGGGAGATCGCATCGACGTGCCCTACCGGATCATCGTCGACACCGTGGATACCAACGCGGCAACCATGTCCGAACGCATCGTCAATGCGTCGGAGGNCAAGCCCTCCGGCGGCGGACGAGGTGGAAGTGGTCGCGGCGGCGAAGGAGGGCTGGGCTCCGGTCCCCGTCCCGGAGCCGGCGGCGGCATCGGNGGTCTCGGAGGCCGGGGTGGCGGCGNCATCGGTGGTCTCGGAGGCCGGGGCGGCGGCGGCATCGGTGGTCTCGGAGGTCGNGGCGGCGGCGGCATCGGGGGCCTCGGAGGCCGTGGCGGCGGCGGCATCGGTGGACGTGGTGCAGGACCCAGCGGGGGTGGAGCCCTCGGTGGTGGTGGTGCAGCCGGTGGAGGACGTCGTCCCTCGAACGCACTTCCGAGTCTCGAGGCCATGGCTCCGTTGCCGAAGGCACCGGACATCTATCCCCCGGACACGACCATCTATACGATCCTGATGACCTTCGAGGTTGAGATTCTCGATCCCAAGGCGATGCCGCAGGCATCCGCTNCTTCTTCGAAGGGAGATCGCTCGTGAACGCCTCCAAGGTACTTGAATACGTGAAGCAGTATCTCGTGATCGCAATCTGTGTGATCGTGACCATCGCCGCGCTGGTCGGTCTGCCGATGGTTTCGGCGGGCTGGAACGAGGATGTCCAGAAGAACATCAAGTCGCGCAGCAACTACTTCTCGCGGATCAGCAAGCTGGAGAAGACCAACTTCCAGGTGCCCGGATCGACCCAGTCGCAGGAGACGGTGGTCAACCGGAAGCTGCTCGATGCCTACGAGCAGATCACCGCATCCATGCTTGAAGATGCNCAGCGGGTCACGCAGGTGGCCATGACCAAGAATCAGCAGTCCCATGATGTGCTGATGCCCGATCTCTTTCCGAAGCCCCCCGAAGGTCTCGGGGCAATGGACGTCCTCCCGCGGAGAATGCACGAAAGACTTATGGAGGCATACAAGGAGCTGCTCGCTTCGGTCAATGCAGGCTCACCACCTCCGGCGAAAGAAGTGGAAGTCAGCCTGCAGGCCGCACGGCGTCAGTTTCTTGAGCAGATGATGGCCAAGGACGTGTCGGACGAGCTNACCGAGGAGGAATCCAAGCAGCTCGAGCAGCAGATGACTGGTGAGCGGCTCGAGATCTACAAGGACCGCGCTGCCGAGATCGGGATCTATTTCGACCTGGAAGCGATCTCCCCCCCGGAGTTCGACCGTGCGAGGCCGCCCTCGATCTCCGACCTCTTCTCATGGCAGTGGAGGTACTGGGTCGTCGAGGAGTTGGCGGGCGTGATTCGAAGCGTCAACTCCACGACCGAACTCCAGAATCCCGTCAAGCGCATCGATTCCATCCGCCTGGTCGGGCTGATGCAGCTCCTTCACGAGGCCGGAGCATCCGGTGGTCAGGGAGGGCGGGGCGCCGGCCGCCGTGGCGGCGGTGGTTCGCCGGCACCACCCAGCCGATTTGGCGGAGGGGCTCCCTCCGGACCGCGCAGTCCGGTGAGTGGCGGTCGGGGGCGTCCCGGCTCGGGTCCCCCCAGTGGATCTTCCGCGGTGCCGGCACTTGAAATGGCCACGGCGCCGCTTGCGGGGGCGACGAACTTCGATGTCTCGGTCTCGGGGCGAATCTCCAACCAGCTCTACGATGTGGTCCTGGTGGAGTTGGATATGGTGGTCGCTACCGCCTCCATTCCNCGGGTGCTGGACGCGTTTGGCCGCCAGAACTTCATGACGGTTCTCGATCTCGGGCTCCGGCCCGAGGATGCCTTCCAGGCGGTCAAGGACGGGTTCTACTACGGTTCGGAGAATGTGTCCCGGCTGAAACTCGTCGTGGAGACGGTCTGGTTGCGATCATGGACCCGGCAGTTCATGCCCGATGAAGTCCGCGCCAGCCTCGGGGTGCCACTCGATCCTCCCCCCGCACCTGCGAATGGGGCAGCGGGCGGCAACGGGCGTCCACCGCGTCCCGGAGGTCCGCCCCGTCCGGGAGGTAGGCGGCCGTGATGGTTCGAAGCATTGGTGAAGATGAGATGCACTGGAGAGCTTCATGAAGGTCAAGGGAATCACCATCTGGGAGCAGTATGCGGAGTTCATTGCCATCGGCATCGTCGCCGTGGTGCTGATCGTATACGTCGTGTTTCAGTTGTCCGACGACACCAATGCGGTGAAGGTCGGTGGCAAGACGCTTGGCCCGGATGCAGTCGACACCGAACTGCAGGCGAAGTCGGACTCGTTGGCCCAACGGATTCGTGACGATGCGGAGGCGCCGGTCGCGTTGGAGATGCCTGATCCCATGTCCAGCCGATTCGAAACCGCGATGGCGGCCAGCACCAGCCCGGCGGACACGCTCAAGGTGCCCCGTACCGTGGTGGTGCTCGATGCCGGGGGCAGTGTCGACGTGTCGGGCCAGCCGTATGTGGTTCCCACCATTCATCCCACCCAGCAACCGGTGACGATGCAGTTCTTCGATGGGCTGGAGGAATCGGTCGTCGAGGACTATCCAGCGTTGCGGGACCGATTCCCCGATGGGCCCTACGACACGACCTGGGTCACGGCGGCCGCCGTGTTCGATTCCGAGTCGATTCTCCGCCAGTACCAGAGTGCGGGGCCGGCCAACGAGTTGCCCCTGCGGGACAAGTGGTACAACGGCCGCGTTGACATCATCGATGTCCTCGTGGAACGGGAGGAACTCATCGACGGCGCGTGGGGGGGGCTGCGGACCGTCGATCTGATTCCCGGTCAGATGAGCTTCCGCAAGCAGGTCGAAGGTGAAGTCGGAGCCGGAACCCGTGATGAAGTGATCGGGCAACTCGCACGTCCCGGTGTNCAGGAGTCGATCATCCGCCCTTCCTTCCTGCTGACCAGAAACAGCGACTGGGTGCACCCTGCGATGTACGGTGGTGAGGGGGAAGGTGCCAGTCAACTCCTGGTGCTGAAGCGTCGCTACAAGACGCTGGCCAGGCAAATCAAGGACACCGAGCTCCAAATCGAGCAGATGGGTGGTGCCGGTGGCACCGGCGGTGGTGCAGGTGGTGGCCTCGGTGGTACCGGAGGCGGCATCGGTGGCACCGGAGGCGGTGGCATCGGGGGTACCGGAGGCGGGATCGGCGGCACCGGCGGTGGAGGTCGAGGCGGCGGCGGCATCGGAGGCACCGGTGGTGGCATCGGTGGGACCGGCGGCGGCGGGTCCGCTTCAGGATCCCGACGAGAACGCGAGATAAAGTTGAAGCGGCTCGAACGTGACCTCGCTCGATACCAGAGACAGCTTGAGAATGCCGCCGAGCAGCTTGAGGCGATGGGGGTGGACATCGGTGACGGTGGTGAGTTGGATCTCGAGTTCGGATCCTCACTGGAGGAAGTCTGGACCTGGGTTCACGACATGGACATCGAGCCAAATCATGTCTATCGATATCGATTCACCATCAAGGTCTACAACCCGTTCTTTGCCAAGAAGCTGAGCCTGATTCCAGACCAGCACGAGCTGGCGGACGACTTCATGATCGATTCGATCACCAGCGACTGGTCCGAGCCGGTGCGTGTGGATCCATTTGTCAACTACTACATCACCCGTGCGGTGCCGTCCGGGTTTGGCGCAGCTTCCGGCAATCTTGGATTCGGTCAGGCCGAGGCCGAGGTCCGTCGTTTTCACGACGGCCGTTGGCACGCGGAGACGTTTCCATTGCAGCCTGGTGACCGGATCGGCGGCGTGCGACGCGTCGCAAATGCTCCCGGCAATGTAGACGACCGTCAGGGCGGAGCGGCCCCATCGGGGGAATCCGNGCAATCCGACGATGAAGCCGCTTTCACGGATGAAATCGAGATCGATTTCGGTACCGGTCGATACGTGCTTGAGATTCTCCCCAATCCGGATCTCAACCCCAGTCTGGTCAAGCTGGGACGACAGGCCACCGTGGTGCTGGCTCCAATCGATCCGTCGCTGGATCTGGGGCTTGAAATCCGCGATCCGAAGGTGGATGGGGAGCAGGTGAAGCGGCCAGGCGAGTGATCCCGGTGCCTCCCCCCCCCTCAACGGGTCAAAAAACGGGAACCGCCCTTCAGAGTGGGGGGCGGTTTTTCGTATCGAAAGGCCGGATCAGGAGGTCTGATGGCCTTGACAGCCTTGGTGGGTCGGGTATCCTCTTCGTTCGCCCTTCAGTCGGGCTTGCTCGACGTGGGGCGTCTGTTGTTGTGAAAGCAGCGACGCGAAGGCTCTTTGACAAGTTGGTGATTCGTCTGTCGTTTCGAGCGATTCCTCCCCGGTATCGCATCGAGACAACAGACCGAGCTCGAGATTAAGTCAAGGCTTTTAGGACTTGGTTCTTCNGCAGGTGTTTCTTCGACACCACGGTGCGATCCTCCACGGGTAATCGTTCCGGTCGTCGAGGCACAGGTGGTTGACCAGGCCAATAAGAGCATGCGGTGGATGTCTCGGCGTTGAGAGGCGATGAAGGACGTGGAAACCTGCGATAAGCTTCGGGAAGCCGGTAATCAGGCAATGATCCGAAGATCTCCGAATGGGGAAACCCGGCCCACCTTGGTGGGTCACCCGTACCCGAATGCATACGGTACGGGGGCGAACCTGGCGAACTGAAACATCTCAGTAACCAGAGGAAAAGAAAGCAAACGCGATTCCGTCAGTAGCGGCGAGCGAAATCGGAACAGCCCAAACCGGACTTCGGTCCGGGGTTTGGACACCAACATGGTGACCGAACGGTGTGTGAGTCGACTGGAAAGTCGAACCAAAGAAGGTGACAGTCCTGTAGCACACCCGAAGGAATCCTAGGTGCACCAGAGTAGCACGGTGCTCGTGGAACTCCGTGTGAACGTGGGGGGTCCACCCTCCAAGGCTAAATACTCCTCAACGACCAATAGTGAACCAGTAAGGTGACTGAATGATGAAAAGTACCCCGATAAGGGGAGTGAAAAGTACCTGAAACCGCATGCTTACAAGCTGTGGGAGCCCGTTTCGGCGGGTGACCGCGTGCCTTTTGCATAATGAGCCGACGAGTTACTTTCTGTGGCAAGGTTAAGCTGTATCCCAGCGGAGCCGAAGGGAAACCGAGTCTGAACAGGGCGCACAGTCGCAGGGGGTAGACGCGAAACCGGGTGATCTACCCATGGGCAGGTTGAAGGAGGGGTAANACCCTTTGGAGGACCGAACACACCTACGTTGAAAAGTGGGGTGATGACCTGTGGGGAGGAGTTAAAGTCTAATCAAACCCGGAGATATCTCGTTCTCCTCGAAATAGCTTTAGGGCTAGCCTCTCGTTACAGCGATCGGGGGTAGAGCTACTGGATGGGGCTGGGGGGCTCACCGCCTACCCACTCTAACCAAACTCCGAATACCGAACGCCTTTGTCGAGGGAGTCAGTCCATGGGAGATAATTTCCATGGTCGAAAGGGAAACAGCCCAGACCGCCGGTTAAGGTCCCTAAACATGTCTAAGTTTCTAAGGAAGTCGGATTGCACTGACAGCCAGGATGTTGGCTTAGAAGCAGCCACCATTTAAAGAGTGCGTAACAGCTCACTGGTCGAGGAATCCGGTGCCGATAATGATCGGGAATAAGACATGTACCGAAACCGCGGACTCGTAAGAGTGGTAGAGGAGCGTTCCTATCAGCGCAGAAGCGTTTCCGTAAGGATGCGTGGAGCGGTAGGAAGTGAATATGTCGGCTTGAGTAACGATAAATGGAGTGAGAATCTCCATCGCCGAAAACCTAAGGTTTCCTGGGGAAGGTAAATCCGCCCAGGGTTAGGCGGGACCTAAGGCGAGGCCGAAAGGCGTAGTCGATGGACAGCAGGTCAACATTCCTGCCCCGTCATGTAAGGTTGATCCAGCGCGACGGATCATGAAGCTTTGTGGGACAGTGAAGCGTCCAGGCCCTTGAGGCCGATGCAAGGTGGATTGGTTCCAAGAAAAACCGTCTGGTGACGANCATGACGCCCGTACTAAAACTGACACAGGTAGGTGTGGCGAAAAGCCTCAGGCGCTCGAGAGAACCGTTGTGAAGGAACTAGGCAAATTGACCCCGTACGTTCGCAATAAGGGGGCCCTAACCCACTNGA